>JBEBDM010000233.1:0-4284 GCA_041156905.1 Actinomycetota bacterium
GAACGTGGCCGTGGCCACCGGCACCGCTCTCTCCCGTCTCACCGGTCTCGCTCGCGTGGCGGTGCTCGGCGCCGTGCTCGGCACGCCGAGCGCCGTGGCCGACGCCTACGACCTCGCCAACGGCACACCGAACATCATCTACGAGCTCCTCCTCGGCGGCGTCCTCAGCAGCAGCCTCGTCCCTCTATTCACGCGACTCCGAGAGGACGATGACGAGGAGGGCACCAGCGCCGTCGTGTCGGTGGCCGTCGTCGCCCTCACCGCGCTGACGATCATCGCCGTCGCAGCAGCGCCGCTCGTCTTCCGTCTCTACTCAATGATGGTGAGCGACAACGTCGACGCCGACCAGTACCGCTCGGTCGGAACGGCGCTTGCGCGCCTCTTCCTGGTGCAGATCTTCTTCTACGGCATCAACGCACTGGCCAGCGCGCTCCTCAACGCCCGCGGTCGCTTCTTCGCTGCCGCGTGGGCCCCGGTGCTCTCCAACGTCGTGATCGTCGGCTCACTCGCGCTCGTCCCGGCGATGACCGATTCGACCCCCACGCTCGCCGACGTCCTGGCCGAGGCTGACCTGCGATGGGTCCTCGGCGGAGGAGCCACGCTCGGCATCGCGGTGATGGCCCTCAGCCTCCTTCCCGCTGCAGCCGCCGCAGGAGTGCGCATCCGCCCGCGGCTCGACCTGCGCCACCCTGCCGTCCGGCAACTCCGCTCGCTCAGTGGCTGGGCGCTGGGGTACGTGGCCGCGAACCAGGTCGCGATCCTCGTGGTGCGCAACCTCCTCCGCGGCGGTGACGGGTCGATCTTCGCCTACTCCCGCGCCTACATGTGGTTCGTCCTCCCCCACGGCCTGCTCGCGATGTCGATCGCGACGACGTTCCTCCCGGAGATGACCCGGGCCGTGCGCGACCGCGACAGGGTCCGCCTCGCCGAACGCACGTCACTCGGAGTCCGCCTCATCGCTCTCGTCACGATGCCGGCAGGTGTCGGACTGTTCGTCCTCCGGCGCCCGATCATCGGCCTCGCCTTCCAGCACGGCAACGTGAGCGCCGCCGACGCCGAGACGACTGCTCGCGCTCTCGCCGGCTTCTCGCTCGGCCTCGTCGGTGTCAGCGTCTTCCTCTTCGTCGTCCGCCTCTTCTACGCCCACCTCGACGCACGCACACCCTTCACGCTCAACCTCGTGGAGAACGTCCTGAACGTGGGCCTCGCCATCGTTCTCGTCGATCGCTACGGCATCCTCGGGCTCGCGCTCTCCTTCGCCATTGCGTACCTCGTCAGTGCGGCACTCGCCCTCGTCGTGGCGCGCAACAAGGTCCCCGAACTCGCTCTCGGTCCGATCGCTGCCGCACTCGGTCGGATGGTCATCGCCTCCGCCGTGATGGGCGAGGCCGTGTGGTGGGTCGCCCGACAGGTCGGTGGCAACGTCGGACTCGACGCCGTGATCAGGGTGCTGGCCGGGAGCCTCACCGGAGTGGTCGTGTACGTCGTCATCCTGGCGGCGCTACGAGCTCCCGAGCTCGACGCGCTCCTCCGCCGCCGTCGCGCCTGACGATCAGGCCATCAACATGAGGTCGTCACGGTGGACGGCCTCATGGACCACGTGCGCGGGGAGGTCGGCTGTCCGACGTCCGCGCACCGCACGCAGCGACTCCGCATCGATGCCGGCGATCCCGCGTGCCACGACCTCACCACGCGGGTCGGCGATCTCGACCACCGCTCCCTCGGCGAAGTCGCCCTGCACGTCGACGACACCGGCGGGAAGCAACGAGGTTCCCCGCTCGCGCAGCGCGACGACAGCACCGGGGTCAACGACGATCGTCCCCTCGACGTTGGTGGCGAAGCCGATCCAGAGCTTGCGTGCCGGCAGGTTGCGGTCGCTGGGGAGGAACGTCGTGCCGACGGCCTGACCAGCGACGGCGTCGACGAGAACGTCGGGCCGCGACGAACTGGCGATCACAGCGCGCACGCCGGCCCACGAGGCCATCCGGGCCGCCGAGAGCTTCGAGCGCATGCCACCACTACCGCGGTTGCTGCCCGAGGCCGTGGCGGCCACCGAGAGCAACGGGTCGTCGGCGGAGACCTCACTGATCAGCGTGGCCGACGGGTCGATCCGCGGGTCGCTCGTGTACAGACCGGGCATGTCGGTGAGCAGCACGAGCAGGTCGGCCGCCACGTTGTGCGCCACGAGGGTCGCGATGCGGTCGTTGTCGCCGAAGCGCAGCTCGTCGGCGGCGATGGCGTCGTTCTCGTTGACGATCGGGATGCACCCCAACTCGATCAGACGCACGAGGGTCTGGCGGGCGTGCAGGTACTGGCGACGCTCGACGAAGTCGTGGGGCACGAGCAGCACCTGCGCGGCCACGAGTCCGTGACGGTCGAGGGAGCGGTTGTACGTCTCCATCAGGCGGCTCTGGCCAGCGGCCGAGATCGCCTGGAGCGTCGGCATGTCGCTCGGACGTGCCGGCAGACCGAGCGCCGAGACACCCGCCGACACCGCACCCGACGAGACGAGGATCACCTCGTGTCCGGCCTTCCGCAGCGCGGCCAACTGGTCGCACATCGTGTCGATCACGCCGCGATCGATGACCCCGAGCCGGTCGGTGATGCTCGACGTGCCGATCTTGGCGACGACGCGCATCAGGCTTCCTCGTGGTACTCGAAACTGAACCCGGCGATCCAGATCACGTCGCCGTCGATGGCACCCGCACGGGCGAGCATCTTGCCGACGCCGAGGCGCTTGAGCTGGTGGTCGATGTACGAGAGCGCCTCGGGAGTCGTGACGTCGTTGAGGGCCACCACTCGCTCGACCTGACGGCCGATGAGGCGGAACTCGTGCTCGTCGAGACGCTCGACACGGGCGCCGTCCTGCTGGGGACGGATGATGACGATGCCCTCGTTCGCCGGTTGCTCCTGGCGAGCGGTGAAGACGACCTCGCTGAGTCGCGACACGAGCTCGCGCACTCCCTGCCGGGTGATCGACGAGATCAGCAGACCGTCGTGATCGGCGGGGTCCCAGTCGTGCACCTGCGAATCGCTCTTCGTGCCGACCACCACGCGGGGTCGGTCGAGAAGTTCGGGGCGGTACTCACCGAGCTCGCGCAGCAGGATCGCTTCCTGCTCCTCGGGGGTCGGCCCGTCGAGATCGGCGAGGTCGACCATGATGCACAGCACCCGTGCCCGCTCGATGTGCCGGAGGAACTGGTGGCCGAGGCCCTTGCCCTCGCTGGCGCCCTCGATGAGACCGGGGATGTCGGCAACGACGAACTCGGTGAGGCCCTGTTCGCGGACCACGCCGAGGTTCGGCTCGAGGGTCGTGAACGGGTAGTTGGCGATCTTCGGACGGGCCGCGCTGATCACGCTGATCAGGGTGCTCTTGCCGACGTTGGGGAACCCCACGAGGGCGACGTCGGCCATCAGCTTGAGTTCGAGCTTCAGCCAGCGCTCCTCACCATGCTCGCCCTGTTCGGCGAACGACGGGGCGCGGCGACGGTTGGAGAGGAACTTGGCGTTGCCACGACCACCACGACCACCGGCGGCCGAGAGCCAGCGGTCGCCGTGGTTGGCGAGGTCGGCCAGCAGTTCGCCGGTGTACATGTCGGTGATGACGGTTCCCTCGGGCACGTGGACCTCGAGGTCCTTGCCCCGGCTACCGTGGAGGTCCTTGCCCTGGCCGTGCACGCCGTTGTCGGCCTTGCGGTGCGGGTGGTCGCGGAAGGCGAGCAGCGAGGCCACGTTGCGGTCGGCGATCAGCCAGATGTCGCCACCCTTGCCACCGTCGCCGCCGTTGGGGCCGCCGAAGGCCACCGGGCCCTCGCGTCGGTACGACACGCAGCCAGCTCCGCCGTCGCCGGCCTTCACGTTCAGTTGCGCTTCGTCGACGAACCCACTCATAGGACCTCCTGAGGCTACCGGCGGCAGGTTGCCCGAACCCCGCCACACCCCGTCGTTACGCTGACCACATGGATCCCGTGACCCGCTCCGACGACGCCCGCATCTCGGCCGACATGGCCGAGCGCGCCGAGCGTTGGGCGAGCACGATGACGGGCCACGAACTCGACCCGGCGGCCGTCGCTGGCACCGGCGAGCCGATCCATCTCGCCCACGCCGACTCGTGGGCCGGGAGCGGGAGCAACCTCCTCCTCCCCCGCCACGCACGCGAGGAACGCGAGGGCCAGCTGCTCGCCACGCTCGCCACCCGCAGCCACGACGCCGGCGAGCGGGCGATCGACGAGGAGCCCGACCCGTGGCGCACCTGTTTCGAACGCGACCGCGATCGCATCCTGC
>JBEBDM010000234.1:0-8636 GCA_041156905.1 Actinomycetota bacterium
GCGGAGCGGCCTGACGGGCGGTCGACTCGAGGCCGAAGCGCTCGACCTCCTCGCCCACGATCGAGCGCACGCGATCGGCCTCGGCCGCACGCTGGGCGAGGCCACGGGCGGCCCAGTCGCGTAGGTGGTCGAGGTTGAGGAGCGTGACCTGCGGGTGACGCTCGACCTCGGCGGCCACGTCGCGGGGCACGGCGATGTCGACGATGAGCAGCGGCGACTCGACATCGCCGCGGGCGGTGGTGACGGTCTCGTGGTCGATCAGGACCGACCCGGCACCGGTGCAGGTGAGCAGCACGTCGCACGACGCGAGGGCAGCGGCGAGTTCGCCGAACGGCACCACGCGACCACCGACGCGCTGGGCGAGTTCCATCGCCCGCGACTCGGTGCGGTTCGTGACGGTGATGTCGGTCGCTCCCGCACCGACGAGTGCGACGGCCACGCCCACGCCCATCTCGCCAGCACCCACCACGAGCACGCGGCGTCCGGCGAGCGAGCCGAGGCGCTCGTTGGCCATCTCGACGGCGGCATGGCTCACCGACGCGGTGTGGCGGCCGATCGAGGTCTCGGTACGGGCCCGCTTGCCGGTCTCGATGGCATGACGGAAGAGCAGGTTGAGCGTCGCCCGAGCCCCGCCCTCGACCTGCGCGGCCTCCCACGCGGAGCGCACCTGCCCGAGGATCTCGCTCTCACCGAGCACGGCACTCTCGAGACCCGACGCCACGGCGAAGAGGTGGGTCACCGCTGCGTCGTCGTGTTGGCTGTAGAGGTGCGGGCTGAGGTCGTCGCCATGAAGGCCCGACAACTCGGAGAAGAAATCGCTGATGTCGGCGTACGCACCGTGGAAGCGCTCGGCGACGGCGTAGACCTCCGTGCGGTTGCACGTGCTGAGGATCGCGGCCTCGCGGATGTTGGTGCGGGCCACCAGACCGGTGATGGCCTTGCCGAGGGCGTCGCCCTGCAACGTGACGCGCTCGAGCAGGTCGATGGGACCCGTCCGGTGGTTGACGCCGATCACGACGATGCTCATGCGACGACCACCCTATGCCTTCGCCGTCCGGGTGGAGCCACCCTGCCCACCGCCGACACCGGGCACCATGTGCACGGCACCGCCGGCACGGCGCTGTTCGTGGTAGCTGAGGATCTGCAGTTCGACCGCCAGATCGACCTTGCGGACCTCGATCGCCCGCGGCACGGTCAGCACGACCGGCGCGAAGTTGAGGATGCTGGTGACTCCGGCCGCGACCAGCAGCTCCGCAGCCTCCTGGGCAGCGGACGGCGGTGTCGCCAGGACCCCGATGTTGACCCGCTTGGAGGCCACGATCTGGGGCAGTTCGTCGATGTGGCGCACACGGACGCCACCCATCACGGTGCCGACCTTGCTGGCGTCGACGTCGACGATCCCGGCGACGGGGAAGCCACGCTCGCCGAATCCGCCGTAGCCGGCGAGGGCCTGGCCGAGGTTGCCGGCGCCGACGATGACCACGGGCCAGTCGTGGGTCAGGCCGAGTTCGCGGCGGATCTGGTACACGAGGAAGTCGACGTCGTAGCCCACTCCACGGGTGCCGTAGCTGCCGAGATAGCTCAGATCCTTACGAACCTTGGCCGCATTGACGCCCGCCAGTTCGGCCAGCCGCTCCGAGGAGATGCTCTCGACACCCTCGTCGGACTGCTCGCCGAGGATGCGCAGGTACACCGGCAGGCGCGACACCGTGGCGTCGGGAATGCGGCGTCGGGCACGATCGGGCATACGAAGGCACGTTAGGCACTCGTGCACACGTTCACAAAGCCCGCCTCGTGAGAGTCGGGTGTGACATTCACGACGTGCCCCGGGCCGCCCTACGCTGCCACCCGATGAACTCCGCACTCGCCGCCGCAGCCTCGCTGGTCGCCGTGGCGTTCGCCCTCAGCACACTCGACCGCTGGCTGCGCCGGCGCCGCCCGCACGAACTGGCCTGGACGGTCTCGCTCGGGTTCTTCGCCGTGGGCTCGCTGGCCCTCTGGTGGGCCGAATCGGCTGGCTGGGGCCTGGGTTCGTTCCGGATCTTCTACATGGCCGGCGCCGTGCTGAACGTTCCCTGGCTGGCCCTTGGCACCATCTACCTGCTGGCCGGCGAGCGAGCGGGCAACCGGGTCAGGGCCTGGTTGGTGCCCCTCAGCGGCCTCACGGTCGGCATCGTCGGGTTCGCCCCCACCCGCATCGGCGTCAGCGGCGACGAACTGCCCACCGGCAAGGACGTGTTCGGGGTCGCCCCCCGGGTGCTGGCCGCCGTCGGGTCGGGCGTGGCAGCGCTGATCATCATCGTCGGAGCGCTGTGGAGCGCCTGGCGGGTCTGGCGGGGCCGTCAGCCCTCCCTCACCGGCCACCGGCAGGTGTCCTCCCCCGGCCGACTCGTGCTGGGCAACGTCCTGATCGCCACCGGCACCCTGGTGCTCAGCGCCAGCGGGACCCTCGCCGGACGGCTCGGCAAGGACCGCGCCTTCGTGGTGACCCTGCTGGTCGGGATCGTGATCCTCTTCGCCGGGTTCCTCGTGGCCACCAGCCAGCGACGCCGCCCGACGAACGGCGCCTGAGCCGCCGGGCCCGGGCATTCGAGTCCGGGGCCAGCGAGGGTCAGACCAGCGAGCGGCGCACGAGCTTGCCGCTCATGTTGCGCGGCAGTTCGTCGACGAAGAGCACCTTCGACGGGCACTTGTAGCGGGCCAGGTTGTCGAGGCACCACGTCACGAGGGTCTCCTCGTGGGCCGTGGCCCCCGGTCGGAGTACGACGTACGCCTTGACGGCCTCGCCGGTGTGCGGGTGTGGGACCCCCACCACCCCGACCTCGGCGACGTCGGGGTGTTCACCCAGGACGTCCTCCACCTCGGCCGGGTAGACGTTGAAGCCGCTGACGATCACAAGGTCCTTGGCGCGGTCGACCAGGTACAGATAGCCGTCGTCGTCGCTCACGGCGATGTCGCCCGTGCGTAGCCAGCCGTCGGCCGTGAGGACGCGGGCCGTCGCCTCCGGATCGTCGAGGTATCCCTTGAAGACGTTCGAGCCGCGCACCCAGACCTCGCCCGGGTCGCCGCGCAGGGCGTCGTCGCCCTCCTCGTCGACGAGGCGCACCTCGATGCCCTCGAGCACCTTGCCCACCGAGCCGACCTTCATCGGCAGACCTGCCGTCGAGGTCACGATCGGAGCGGCCTCGGTGAGGCCGTAGCCCTCCAGCACGTGCAACCCGAAGCGCTCCTCGAGCCGACGGGTCGCGGCCTCGGGCATCTTCGCCGCGCCGGTGAGCGCGAGCCGTACTCCCGCGAACGAGTCGGCCGGCGCCTCGTCGAAGACCGAGAACGCGACCCACATCGGCGGAGCACCGGGCACCACCGTCACCGCACGGTCGCGGATCGTGTCGAGCGCGGTCGACGGGTCGAACCGCTGCACCATCACCAACGTGGCGCCCTGGTGGAGCGTCATGCCGAGTACGACGTTCAGCCCGAAGATGTGGAACACGGGCAGCACGCCGTAGACGACGTCATCGGCGTGCATCACGTCGCGGGCACTCAGGCCCTGACGGATGTTCGAGAGAAGGTTGCCGTGCGAGAGCATCGCCGCCTTCGGCATCCCGGCCGTACCGCTGGTGAACACGAGCACGGCGAGGTCATCGTCCGCCACCTCGACGGAGTCAGCCGTCGAGTGCTGGAGGAGATCGTCGAACGAGTGGGTCGCGCCCGGCACGCTGCCGCCCTCCGTGGCCACCACGTGGCAGGTGTGCCCACCGAGGTCGACCTGTCCCCACGCCTGTGCGGCCGACGGCTCGACCACCACGACCGACGGACGGGTGACGCGCACCTCGTGCTCGATCTCGGGCGCCGGACTCGCCGGGTTGAGCGGAACGGCGACAGCACCGAGGCCGAGAGTGGCGAGGTACATGTCGACGAAGTAGCGGCCGTTGCCACAGAGCAGCGCGACGCGATCGCCGCGCCCGACCCCGAGTTCGGCCAGACCACCGCGCAGGTGCGCCACCTGGTCGCGCAGCACCCCATAGGTGGTGGGCCGACCGCGGCTGTAGAGCGCGATGCGATCGGCCGGGTGCGGATCGATGATGTGCGCGAGGTTCACGGCGGACGGACCCCCCTCGGACCGTGAGCAGCGGGCACCTGCCCGCGGTCAGGACACTAGCGAGCCTCGCGGTACCCGACGCGACGACTCGCGGAGCGCCGACGCTCGGCGCGGTTCAGAGGCGCAGCAGCGAGATGATGCCGGCGCCGAGGATGACGACCAGCAGGAGGCCGAGCGAGAGCGTGGTGGCGGGGCGCATGCTCGTACCCTAGCCACGGTCGCTGGCCCACGCTCGGGCGAGCGCGGTGCTCGGTCGATCGTGCGACGTCAGCGCGACGGGCGCAGCGTCACGGGCACGCTCGCACCACCCGTGTCGGTGCCGTCGAGCGGCTCGAGCACGAGTTGGTCGCCAGCCGACAGGCCGAGCTCCTCGGCCGCAGAGCGACGCTCGAGCACGAGGGCGACCATGCCGTACGGGTCGTCGGCGAGGCCGATCGAACCAGCCCCGAGGGATCCGGCGTGCGGGACGCGCTCGACGGTGCGCACGACACTCGACTCGGTGGGGCCGACCCCCGTCTCGACGGTGCGCATCAGGAAGCGGCTGCCCACGCCGAACGCCCATGACGGGAGGTCGTCGGGGCCGAGGTTGAGCTGGCAGGCACCGAACCGGTCGACCCACAGCACGTCGCACAACACCCCGGCCTCGTAGCCCGCTTCGGGCGTGTCGGGCGAGAGCGGCCGGGCGAGCGGCACCATCCCGGGCAGCAGTTGGTTGGGATCGACCAGCGTTCCGAGCTGCTCGAGGGGCACGCCGTTGCAGAGGTGCGCAGCGACCGCAGCGAGGATGTCGCGCGCCGGGAGCGGAGCGCCCATCAGTGCGAGGTGGAACTCGTCATTGTCGAGCACGACGGTGCGCTCGGCTCCACCGGCCATCGCCACGGCGGGTGCGAGGAGACCGTTGTCGGGCCCGATCAACACGCCCTGTGCGTCGGCGACCTCGACGGCGATCATCGGACGATCGCACCACGGGCCGGCGTCGACCGCGGCGAGCACGACACCCGAGGGGACGAATCCGATGGCACGAGCAAGAGCGAGGCTTCCCGCGCGCACGTCGTGGGCCGGCACCTCGTGGGTGAGATGGATGATCGCCGCGTGCGGTGCGAGGTCGCGCACCACCGACTCGATCACACCGGATGACTCGTCGACGCGACCGAGGTCGCTCAACAGCGAGACAGTGCGGTACGCCGACGACGGGGTGTGGGTTCCAGCGGCGGTCGACATGTCGCAGAACCTAGCCCTGCGTCCGCCGACGACCTCAGGGCACCTGTCCGAAAACGCGCAGAGGGCCGATGCCAACCCCCCGATGGCACCAGCCCTCTCCGGCGCTGCCCGACGAGTCGGGCGCGTCTCCCGGGCGAACCCGGTGGTCATGTGACCTCCCGAAGGATAGGCACAGAGAAGCCGGTGAGAAAAGAGTCACAGCAAGAAAAATTGTCCCTGTCAGGAACCGAGGGCGCGGCTGCGCGCCGTGGCCGCCATCACAGCCTCGAGGAACGCCGAGCGGACGGCGTTCTCCTCCAGGATCCGCAGACCGGCGGCCGTGGTGCCGCCCGGCGAGGTCACCATCGCGCGCAGCGCAGCAGGGTCGCCGCGCTCGGAGAGCAGCGCCGCCGAGCCCACGAACAACTGCCGTACGAGCTCCTCGGCGTTCGGCCGGGAGAGCCCCGCGAGGACGCCGGCGTCGGTGAGCGCCTCGGCCACCAGGAACAGGTAGGCCGGACCACTCCCGGCGAGACCGGTGACGGCGTCGAGCTGTGCCTCGGGCACACGCACGGTGGTGCCCACGGCACCGAGGATCGACTCGGCCCACGTGAGGTCGGCCTCGGTGGTTCCCTCACCACCGCACACGCCGGCAGCGCCCTCGCCCACGAGGGCCGGGGTGTTCGGCATCGAGCGGACGACCGCCACGCCGGGACCCGCAGCCGCCTGCAGGGCGCCGAGCGAGATGCCCGCGGCGATGCTGAGGAGACGACGAGCACCCGCGGCGACAGCGACGGTGCACGCCGCCGCGACGTCGTAGGGCTTCACCGCGATCAGGGCCGCATCACAAGCCGGGACGGAGTCGGTGATGGTGACGCCGGGGAACATCTCCCCGAGTGCCGTGCGCCGTTCGGGCATGACCTCGACGACGGCGATGTCCGCAGCGGCCCATCCGGCGCGCAGGAGTCCACCCACCAGGGCCGCGCCCATGTTGCCGCCGCCCACCACTGCCAGCCGATGTGTCATGGGCGCAGGCTACGTCGCCACGTTGTGTCACCGGACTGACCTGCGCCGCCCCGAGCCCGCCGGTGCGGGTGCGGGCGGGTGCCGCGACTTCCCCGACGACGACACCCACCCGCACCTCGTCTGGGCACAGCGACGGGCCGCCGACGGAAACCGTCGGCCGGGCGTCAGGTGAAGTACTGGGGGAACACCATTCGGGCGAGGATCGGGAAGGCGTGCTCGACGTACGCGTAGAGCGACCCGATCACCCGGTCGAGTTCCGCCTCGGAGAGCGAGGCGAGCGGCATCTCGCCACGGAGGAACAAGGCGTCCTCGATCCCGATCGAGAAGTGCGCACCCACCATCTTCTCGTTGCGACGCAGGGCCCATTCACAGACAGGGCCCATGTTCGCAGCCGGCGATCCGTCGTCCTCGGGCACCGGGGTGGCGATCACGTACGTCTCGTAGCGCAGGGTGCGCTGGCCGAGGGTGAACCAGATCGTGGTGTGCGGCTTCTCGTCACCGGCGAGGCGCACGTACCACCGCGGCTCGGAGTGCTCACTCGGCTCACTGCGGTCGATCGCCTCGAACGCCGGGTTCTCGGCGGCGAAGCCACGCAGCCACTCAGTGATCGCGGTCTCGTGGTCGCGGAGTTCGGGCGGCAGGTGGTAGTCGCTCATCCGCAGGCCACGCGGTCGCGCACGAGCAGGTCGCCGTAGAGACGGCGCAGACGGGCGGCGGCGAAGCCCCACGTGTAACGACGGGCCCGCTCGGCGCCGCGTCGGCCCAGCGCCTCGGCGTGCGAGGGATGGTCGAGGATCTCGCGCAGGTAGTGCGCGAACAGTGCGGGGTCGCGATCGGGGACCAGGTAACCGGTCTCGCCGTGGTCGACGAGGGTCAGCAACCCACCCACTGCGCTCGCCACCACGGGCACACCGCAGGCCGAGGCCTCGAGGGCCACCAGACCGAACGACTCGCTACGGCTCGGCACGAGTACTGCGTCGGCGGCCCGGTAGTAGGTGCTCAGGATGTGGTGCGGCTGCGGGGCCACGAACTCGATCTGGTCGGTGACGCCGAACTCGGCGGCGAGCGCGTGCAGACGGGCCATCTCGGCCTCACCCTCACGACCGCTGGCGCCACCGACGATCAGCAGACGCGCGTCGGGACGACCGAGCAGACCGAGCGTCCGCACGGCCACGTCGGGACCCTTCAGTGGCTGGATGCGGCCGACGAACAGCAGCACCGGCGTGTCCTCCGGCAACCCGAGGGCGCGACGCGCACCACCGCGATCGCCCGGAGCGAAGAAGGCGTGCTCCACGCCCGGGGCGACGATCTCCATCCGACCACGGGGGCGGCCGTAGAGGCGGAGGAACTGGTTCTCCTCCTCGCTGCAGCTCATGCAGATCGCGTCGGCGCAGTTGATGATCTCGTCCTCGGAACGGTGACGCCACTCGCTCTCGGCGTCGCCGCCCTCCGACTTGACCTTG
Organism: Actinomycetota bacterium; assembly: GCA_041156905.1. GTDB lineage: Bacteria > Actinomycetota > Acidimicrobiia > Acidimicrobiales > Ilumatobacteraceae > UBA668. Next base: position 7,789 of record JBEBDM010000234.1, read on the forward strand.
GCGAGCGTGTGGAAGGTCGAGACGAACGGGATGTCGAGTTCGTGCTTGATCCGGTGGGCCACGAGCCCGCTGAGGAAGTAGTTGGCGTGGACGATGTCGGCCGGCGAGTCGCCACGGAGGTGCTCGAGCACGCGGTCGCCGAACTCACCGAGGATCAACGGCAGGTCTTCCTTGGCCAGGTCGTACGCGCCGGCGTCGATGTGCACGACACGGTGGCCGGGCTCGACCTGCACGACGTCGGGCTGGTCGTCGCGGGTGCGACGGGTGTACGTGGTGCACTCCACTCCGGCGTGGGAGAGGGCCGACGACATCTCGCGCACGTACACGTTCATTCCGCCACTGTCGCCGGAGCCCGGTTGGGCCAACGGCGACGTGTGGAGCGAGATGACGGCCACCCGTTGCATGACGGGCGCAAACGCTATCCAGACGGTCGACATTCCCCCTGACCGTGCTCGGAGGCCGATCCGACCGGGTGCTCCTGACCAAGGCGAGATCTGCACCGTGGGCCAGAATGACCCGATGAACAGGCCTCCCACCCAGCGTCGACGCTCGGCACGATGGAGGCAGCGACTCGAGCAGCGGGCTCTCCTGCGTTTCCTGAAGCAGGAGAGTTCGAGCGGGGTCCTGCTGGCCGGAGCTGCAGTCGCCGCCCTCCTCTGGGCGAACTCACCGTGGAGTGACAGCTACGACGACCTGTGGCAGATGAAACTCACGCTCGGCTCGGGCGACCACGCCCTGAGCCTGAGTCTCCAGCACTGGGTGAACGACGCGCTGATGACGATCTTCTTCCTCGTCGTCGGGCTCGAGATCAACCGCGAGTTCACCAGCGGACACCTCCGCGGTCGGCG
>JBEBDM010000235.1:0-3270 GCA_041156905.1 Actinomycetota bacterium
GGCGAACTCGGCAACCAGGTGCATCTCGCCCTTGGGAACCGCCCGCACCGAGTGGATCGCCGCTCCCATTACTACATCGCCCTCGAGGATCGATCCGTCGCCGAGGAGTTCGACACGAGCAGCCCACGCCGCAGCCGAACCATCGCTGAAGCGGGCCTGCACCTCGTTCGGCGCGACGCCGATCCCACCGGCGAGATAACAGGTGTCGAGGAGGCTCAGGCGGACACCCGCGGTCGATGCGGCCGCAGCGAGGGCGACGCCCATCGCGTTCGGGTCGTCGTACGGGATGCCACCAGGACCGTGGTGGAGATAGTGGAACTCACCGACGGCCGTGATGCCCGCGAGGAGCATCTCGCCGTAGACCGCGGTCGCGAGGTCGCGGTACGAGTCGGGGGTGAGCGCCGCAGCTAGCGCGTACATGTCGTCGCGCCATGTCCAGAACGAACCGGTGCCGACCTGCACGTGCCCTCGCAGCGCCCGGTGGAACGCGTGGCTGTGGGCGTTCGCCATCCCGGGGATGACAAGGCCCGACAGGCGCTCCGCATCGGCGGGTGCAGTGGCACCAGTGACGACCGACGAGATCACTCCCCCGTCGGTCTCGACCAACACGCCTGCGGCGACGGCATCGTCAACCCACGCGAGTTCGCACCAGAACCGCGTCACTACGACCCGACCCTGTTGACGAACTCGGTGATCCGCTCGATGAACGCTGCCCGGTGGTGCTTCTCGAACTGCTCCCAGGTGGTGAGAGAGCGCGTGTCGAACACCTTGTCGAGGAACAGCAGGCCGTCGAGGTGGTCGAGCTCGTGCTGGAACGTCCCGGCCGTGAGGCCGCGCTTGACCTCCTCGTGCGGAGTCCCGTCACGATCGAGCCAACGCACGCGGATGTTCACGTAGCGCATCACGTTGCCACGCATGTTCGGCACCGAGAGACAGCCCTCGTTGATCTCCACCATCTCGTCGTCGAGTGGCTCGACGACGGGGTTGACGACGACGGTCAGCGGGATGCGCGGCTTGTAGGGATAGCGCGGGTTCTCGTTGACCTCGATCGTCGCGATCCGCACCAACTCACCGATCTGCGGTGCTGCGATGCCGGCGCCGTTGGCGTGGCGCATCGTGTCGATCAGGTCGTCGATGAGCTGCTGCATCGCGGGTGACGCGAGCTCGTCGGGCGTGACCTCGCGCGACACCTCGCGCAGCAGGGGGTTGCCCACGTGGAGGATCTCCCGGACGGTCATGCAGCACTCCAGAGAAGGGGGAACAACGGGTGGTCGAGAGGGGCGCCGTCGGCGAGTTCGTCGACGAGGCCGGGGAACGGCGGAGAGGTACGCCACGGACGCACGGCGTGCACCATGTCGTCACCGAGGAACCGGACGGACAGGACGCGCCGGCGGTTCGGACCGCTCACGCCACCAGAACCGTGCACCGTGAGCATGTGGAAGAAGACGGCATCACCCGGCTCGAGCTCCCAGCCGATCACCGGGAACCGCTCGGGATCGGCGCCGAAGTCGGGCATCTCGACGAGCGATCCCTCGGGGAACCACTTGGCCTGGCCGTCGAGGAACGACCGCGGCATGAACCACGGCCCGAGGTGCGTGCCACGGATGAACTCGAGCGTGCTCTCACGGGCCACCGGGTCGACCGGGCACCACATGCTGATGTTCTGTCGCCCGTCGACGTTGTAGTACGGGATGTCCTGGTGCCACGGCGTGCGCTGGCGGGTACCGGGCTCCTTCACGAGGACGTGGTCGTGATAGAGCCGCACCGAACGCGAGCCCATCAGCTCACCGGCGAGTTGCGCCGCACCCGATTCACGGATGAATCGCTCCATCGCCCCGAGCCGCTGCCAGTTGCAGAAGTCCTCGACGAAGGCCCCGTCGTCCGTCGCGCTGGCACGCTTGGCGAGGTCGCTGAGATCGGCGAGATTGGCGTCGATCGCCTCACGGGCGAGCGCGACCTCATCGGGAGCGAACGCGCCGCGAACGCACACGGCTCCGTCGCGCCAGAAGTCACCCTCGATCCACATCGTCGTCAGTCCCCTCCGCAGCCCCGGCCCGTCAGAGACCTTCGCGCATCGGGATGCGGACACCCCGCTCGGAGGCCACGTCGACCGCCCGCTCGTAGCCGGCGTCAGCGTGACGGATCACGCCCATGCCCGGGTCGCTGAGGAGCACTCGGGAGAGCTTCTCCGCAGCGAGGTCGGTGCCGTCGGCGAGACACACCATCCCGGCGTGGATGCTGCGGCCGATGCCGACGCCGCCGCCGTGGTGGATGCTCACCCAGCTCGCACCGCTCGAGGTGTTGACCAGCGCGTTGAGCAGCGGCCAGTCGGCGATGGCGTCACTGCCGTCGAGCATCGACTCGGTCTCGCGGTAGGGCGAGGCCACCGAACCGGAGTCGAGGTGGTCGCGACCGATGACGATCGGCGCCGACACCTCACCCTTGCGGACCATCTCGTTGAAGCGCAGGCCGAGGCGATGACGCTCGCCGTAGCCGAGCCAGCAGATGCGGGCCGGGAGTCCCTGGAAGGCGATGCGCTCCCCCGCCATCTCGATCCATCGACGCAGGTGGAGATCGTCGGGAAACTCTTCGAGCACGGCGCGGTCGGTGGCGGCGATGTCCTTCGGATCGCCGCTCAGGGCGACCCAGCGGAACGGGCCCTTGCCCTCGCAGAACAGCGGCCGGATGTACGCCGGGAGGAAGCCCGGGTAGTCGAACGCCCGCTCGAAACCACCGAGCTTGGCCTCGGTGCGCAGGCTGTTGCCGTAGTCGAAGACCTCGGCGCCCTTGTCGAGGAAGCCGACCATCGCACGGCAGTGCGCGGCCATGCTCTCGCGGCTGCGGCGGATGAGTTCCTGCGGGTTGGTGCGTGCCATCTCCGCGGTGGCCTCGGGGGTGAGGTCGGCGGGCACGTAGCTGAGCGGGTCGTGAGCGCTCGTCTGGTCGGTGACGATGTCGGCCGGGAAGTCCATGTCGAGCAGCTTCTGCACGAGCAACGCGGCATTCCCGACGAGGCCGACCGACAGGCGACGCTTCTCGTCGCGTGCCTTGATGCAGCGAGCGACGGCGTCCTCGAGCGTGTCGGCGATCTCGTCGAGATAGCGGTGCTCGAGACGACGCTGCACGCGCCACGCGTCGACGTCGATGCACAGCGCCACACCGTCGTTCATCGTGACCGCGAGAGGCTGGGCGCCACCCATACCGCCGAGACCGGCCGTCAGGGTGATCGTGCCGGCAAGCGTGCCGTTGAACTTGCGGCGGGCGATCTCG
>JBEBDM010000236.1:0-5220 GCA_041156905.1 Actinomycetota bacterium
ACGCCTGGCTCGAGGAGAACCGCCCGGGGATGCAGGTCGAGGTGCACCGCGGTGGTCAGCCGCTGTACCCGTACCTCTTCGGGGTGGAATGAGCGCACTCACCCTCCGCGACTACTCGGCTCTCGGGGTCGAGCGCCTGAAGGGTGTGGGTGACAAGAAGCAGGCCGCGCTCGCGGACATGGGCATCCGTACCGTCCACGACCTGCTCACCAACTACCCGCGACGCTGGGTCGACCGCACGAACGAGTGCCGGGTCAGCGACCTCCGCCCGGGTGTCGAGGCGCTCGTGCTCGTGACCGTGCGCAGCATCCAGAAGCGTCAGGCGCGCAACCGCAAGTACGTGGTCGAGGCCGTCGTCGGTGACGGCAGTGGTCGCTTCCACGTCGTCTTCTTCAACCAGCCGTGGCGTGAGCGTCAGCTGCGCGAAGGCCTGCAGGTCGCACTGTTCGGCAAGCCCGAGGTGTACCGGGGCGGGATGCAGATGACGAACCCGGTGGTCGACCTCATCGGCGACCAGACGGCGCGCATCGTCCCGATCTATCCCCAGAGCGAGAAGGTCGCCCTGAGCACCTGGGAGATCGCCGCGTGGGTCGAGGACGCACTGCACAAGAGCGAGCAGCGTGGCATCGCCGATCCGGTGCCGGTGGAGGTGCTCGATCGTCTCGACCTCGTGTCGCGCGGTGCGGCACTCCACGGCATCCACATGCCGGAGACGATGGCCGAGAAGGAGGCGGCGCGGCGTCGGCTCGCGTTCGACGAGTTGCTGCGTGTCCAGACCGTGCTCGTGATGCGCAAGCGGGCCCTCGAACGCGAATCGCGCGGCATCCACCACGTGGTCGACGGGTCCCTCACGGGCCGGCTACGGGCAGCACTGCCGTACCCACTCACGGGAGCGCAGGAACGCGCCATCGCCGAGATCGAGGCCGACCTCGCCGGCCCGCACCCGATGCACAGGCTCCTCCAGGGCGACGTCGGTGCAGGCAAGACGCTCGTCGCCGTGAGTGCGATGCTCGTCGCCGTCCAGGGCGGCTTCCAGGCGGCCCTGATGGCGCCCACCGAGGTGCTCGCCGAGCAGCACGTCGTCGGCGTGCGGCGGCTCCTCGAGGGGGTCGTGATACCCGATCCGGGCAACCTCCTCGGCGATCGCCCGGTGCGCGTCGAACTGCTCACCAACAGGGTCACGGGCAACGAGCGCCGTGAGGTGCTGGCCGGTCTCGCCGACGGCACGGTCGACATCGCCATCGGGACGCACGCCCTCATCCAGGAGTCGGTCGGGTTCCACGCGCTCGGCGTCGTCGTGGTCGACGAGCAGCATCGCTTCGGTGTCGAGCAGCGAGCAGCGCTGCGGGCCAAGTCGGGTGACGACGCGGCCGTGCCCGACGTGCTCGTGATGACGGCGACCCCCATCCCGCGAACGGCCGCGATGACCGTCTACGGCGACCTCGACGTGAGCGTGCTCGACGAGCTGCCGCCGGGTCGCACGCCGATCGTGACGCACTGGGCCAACGGTCCCCTCATGGAGGAGTCCGCGTGGGACGCGGTTCGCCGACAGGTGGGGGAGGGGCGTCAGGCCTACGTCGTGTGCCCCCTCATCGACGAGAGCGAGAAACTCGAGGTCGCCAGCGCACAGGAGACCTTCGACCGGCTCGTGCACTCCGAGCTCACCGGTCTGCGGATCGGCCTGCTGCACGGACGGCTCCCGTCGTCCGAGAAGGAGGAGGTCATGGACCTCTTCCGACGGGGCGAACTCGACGTCCTCGTGGCCACCACCGTGATCGAGGTCGGTGTCGACGTGCCCAACGCGACGGTGATGCTGATCCTCGATTCCGATCGCTTCGGCATCGCCCAGCTCCACCAGCTCCGCGGTCGCGTCGGACGTGGCCGCTACGAATCGGAGTGCTGGCTGGTCACCCAGGCGATGGAGGGTGGCAACGCGCGGGTGGAGGCGCTCGTGGCCTCGACCGACGGGTTCGAACTCGCAGAGGTCGACCTCGAGCTCCGCGGCGAGGGAACCCTGATGAACACCGCCCAGAAGGGCCAGAGCGACCTGACACTGGCGTCGCTGCGTCGTGACCGCGAGTTGGTGGCGCAGGCACGCGAGGTCGCCTTCGCCCTCGTCGATCCCGACCCGCTGCTCGAGGAGCATCCGCTCCTGCTCGACGAGGTGCGTCTCACGATCGGGGCCGACGACGAGGAGTTCCTCTTCAAGAACTGACGGGTCGAGCGGTACTGATCGTCAGACGTCGGGCCGGTCGGCGTCGCCGTCGTCCTCGTCGGGCAGGACAAGGTCCCAGCGATCGCGGCAGTCCTCGCAGCGGTAGGCGACGATGTCGCCGGCGAGCCACACGCCGTCCTCGCGCTCGTGGGTCAGGAGATGGCAGCGGCCACCACAGTCGACACAGACGATCGTGGGCTCGGGAGTCAGCACGCCCGTAGTCTTGCCACATGCGCGTCATCGCCGGAGAGTTCGGGGGCCGTCGGCTCGAGGCCCCGGCGGGGATGACCACTCGCCCCACCACCGACAAGGTCCGCCAGGCCGTGTTCAACTCGCTGCAGAGCATGGGAGTGGTGGAGGGCGCCGTGGTCGCCGACCTCTATGCGGGTTCGGGGGCGCTCGGGATCGAGGCCCTGTCCCGTGGGGCGGAGCGTGCCGTGTTCGTCGAGCGCGACCGTTCGGCCCTGGCGGCGCTCCGCACGAACCTCACCACCCTCGGTCTCGACGACAGGTGCACCGTCCACCCCACCGACGTCATGGCGTGGGTGCCGGCGATGCGCGGCATCGACATCGCCTTCATCGACCCGCCGTACGCGTTCGACGGTTGGGAGGCCCTGCTCGGCCTCGTCCAGGCCGGTCTCGTGGTCGCCGAGAGCGACGACCCGGTGCCCGACATGGCGGGCTACGTGCAGGTCCGGTCCCGTCGGTACGGACGCACCTGGGTGACCCTCCTCGAACCCGCCGGAGCCTGAGCGGCACGGAACGGCTATCGTCCGGGGCGATGGCGACCGTCCTCTACCCCGGCAGTTTCGACCCTCTCCACCTCGGCCACATCGACGTGATCGAGCAGTCGGTCGCGCTGTTCGGCAAGGTCGTGGTCGGCGTGATGCACAACCCGACCAAGCCGGGTGGCATGTTCACCCTCGAGGAGCGGGTGGAGATGATCCGCCAGAGCATCTCGTACCTCCCGTCGGTGAAGGTGCAGGCCTATCCCGGTCTGGCGGTCGATGCGGCGAAGGCCACCAAGGCGGCCTTCATCGTCAAGGGGCTGCGGACCGGTGGCGACTTCGAGGTCGAGCAGCAGATGGCGCACACCAACCACGCCGTGAGCGGTGTCCGCACCGTCTACCTGCCCTGCAACCCCGCACTGGTGTCGATCAGCAGCCGCTTCATCCGCGAGATCGCGCAGTACGGTGGCGACGTCACCTCGCTGGTCCCGGCCCCGGTCGCCACCGAACTCTCCCGACTGTTTCCCGCACGAGGCACCGCACGATGAGCCACGACCCGCAGTTCGACCAGTACGACGACCAGTACCCCGACGCGTTCGAGGAGGGCGACGACTCCGACGCCTTCGTCCGCAACACCAACGGCTACGTCGGTGACGCCGAGGCCCTGTTGCGCCGGGCCGTCGACGTGATCGCCAGCGCTCCCACCATGCCGCTGTCGTCGTCGCCGCGCATCGACCGCGAGGAGATCCTCGAGCTGCTCGAGGAGGCCCTCCACCGCATGCCCGAGGAGATGCGTCACGCCCGCTGGATGATCAAGGAACGCCAGCAGTTCGTGGCTAAGACCCGTCGCGAGGCCGACGAACTGCTCGAGGCGGCCCGCGTCCAGGCCGAGCGGATGGTGCAGCGCACCGAGGTCGTACGTGCTGCCGAGCAGCGCGCCCGCCAGATCAGCGACGCCGCCGATGCCGACGCGCGGCGCCTGCGTCACGAGACCGAGGATTTCCTCGACCAGCGTCTCGCCAGCTTCGAGATCCTCCTCGACAAGCTCAGCAAGACCGTCCACGCCGGCCGGTCGCGCCTCAACATCGGCGCCCCGCCGCAGGACGACGTCATCGTCGACTCCGACCCGACCAACGGGTTCTTCGACCAGGACAGGTGACCCCCGATGGCGCACCCCTTGCTGGTGAACGCCGTCGAGATCCTCCGCCGGCCGGGGACCGAGAGGGATCTCGAGGCGGAGATCCTCCTCGCTGACCTCGAGGTCGACGACCCCGACCGCTTCGCCGAGGGGGCCGTGGCCGACGTCCGTCTGCACCTCGAGTCGCTGAGCGACGGCGTGGTGGTCGACGGGACCGTGCGCGTCGCCTGGCACGGCACCTGTCGACGCTGCCTCGAACCGACCGGTGGGGTCCAGGAGAGCGAGGTACACGAGCTGTACCAGAAGGTGCTCACCGATCCCGACGCCTTCGAGATCGGGGGCGACCAGCTCGACCTGAGGCCCGTGGTCCGCGAGATCGTGCTCCTCGACGCCCCGTCGACCCCGCTGTGCCGGCCCGACTGCCCCGGCCTGTGCCCGTCGTGCGGTACCTCGCTCGCCGAGTCGACCTGCGCGTGCACGGCCCCGCCGGCCGACCCCCGCTGGGCGGCCCTCGAGGGCCTGCGACTCGACGACCCTGATGGCGACGCCAGCGGCGCCTGACGGCGAGCCGGTGGGAAACAGGGCCTCGCGCCGCTAATCTCTCGGGGTTCGTTGCGTCGGGGACAGTCCCACGCTGGTCCTTGGAGTCATCATGGCTGTTCCCAAGAAGAAGAAGTCGAAGTCGAAGACCCGCAGCCGCCGTGCGAGCAACTGGCGTCTGGCCACTCCGTCGCGGAGCATCTGCCCGCGTTGCGCCGCTGCCAAGCTGCCGCACACGGTCTGCCCGTCGTGCGGGTGGTACAAGGACCGCGTCGCCATCGAAGTCGGCTGATCCGGCCCGTCATGCTGCCGATCGCGCTCGACGTGATGGGCGGCGACCGCGCCCCCGGTGACATCCTCGCCGGAGCGCACGCTGCTGCTGCTCTCGGTCTCCCCGTGGTCCTCGTCGGCCCGGAAGGTCTCGAGGGTTGTGGCGACCTCCCGCTGATCCCGGCGTCGGAGGTCATCGAGATGGACGACGACCCTGCCCAGGGCGTCCGTCGCAAGAAGGACTCCACCCTCGTGCGTGCGGCCGAGGCCGTGCGTGACGGCAAGGCCAGCGCGATGGTCTCGGCGGGCAACACCGGCGCCACGATGGC
>JBEBDM010000237.1:0-6096 GCA_041156905.1 Actinomycetota bacterium
GCCGTCCGCATGGTCAGCGAGGGCGTCGACATCCCGCGTCTGCGCGTCGGCGTCTACGCCAGCACCGTGGTGACCGAGTTGTTCTTCCGGCAGGCGGTCGGTCGCTTCGTGCGCTGGATGCGCGGGATGCCGAGCCAGAAGGCGTACGTGTACCTCCCCGATGATCCACGGCTACGCCAGCACGCCTTCCAGATCGCCGAGGCCCGCCGCCACGTGCTCCACCCTCCCAAGGAGCGCGACGACGAGTACACGCCCGAGGAGATCGAGCGCCAGGCCCGTCGCGAGGCCGAGGAGGAGTACGGACAGCTCTCCCTGTTCAGCCTCATCAGCTCGTTCGCCACCGGGATGCAGGTCCACGCATTCACCGAGGAGGGCCTGACGCTGTTCGACGACGAACCCGACGTTCCCGAGCCCGAGTACGCCGCCCTCGACTCGCTCGCCGTCGATCTCCCCGAGGTCCCCACCGAGGCCGGGTTCCCGCTCACCGGCGGCAAGAGCATCGCCGAGCGCAAGGAAGAGCTCCGGATCAAGAACATGGAGATCGCCAAACGTCTCGTCGACGTCACTGGCTGGAGCCACGCCCGTGTCCAGGCCGAACTCAACCGCCTGTCAGGCATCACGTCGGTCGGGGCGGCCACCAACGACCAGCTCGAGAAGCGCGTGCGCCACGGCGAGACCTGGTTGAAGCGCCGCTGAGACCCGCTGGCCGAGGGGCGGTAGCCTCCCACTCATGGCCGCGGTCGGAGAGCACCATCCTGCGTTCGAGGAGTACTGCGAGTGCATCTTCGAACTGCAGGAAGACGACCTGTCCGTCAAGCAGGTCCGCATCGCCGATCGACTCGGCGTGAGCCGCCCGTCGGTCAGCGAGATGATCAAGCGGATGGCTGCCGAAGGGCTGATCACCGGTGTCCGCGACATCCGACTCACCGCCGAGGGTGAGCGTCTCGCCCAGCGGGTCGTTCGGCGTCACCGTCTGGCCGAGCGCTTCCTCACCGACATCCTCGGCTTGTCGTGGGCCGTCGCCCACCACGAGGCCGGCAAGTGGGAGCACGTGATGAGCGACGACGTCGAGGAGGCCATGGCCCGCACGCTCGGCCACCCGACCACGTGTCCGCACGGCAACCCGATCCCCGGCTCTGCCTACGACGCACCGCACACCGTCCCGCTCGGCGAAGTCACCGTCGGCGCCGACTTCACCGTCACGCGCATTCCCGAGGAACTCGAGTTCACCCCCGGTCTGCTCGACTTCCTCGAGGACTCCCACATCCTGCCCGGCCACTCCGGCACGGTCACGGCGTCGCGCAACGACGGTGTCGTCTCCATCCGCATCGACGGTCGCGAGGTCGACGTCGACTCCTTCGCCAGCGCGCGCATCCTCGTCGAGGCCTGACATGACACGACTCCACCACACCGTCGCCCCCCTCGGCCTGACGGCAGCACTGCTCCTCGGAGCCTGCAACGCCACCACCTACGACGGCTCGCTCGCCACCACGACCTCGGCCGCCTCCACGACCACGACGGTGCCGGCCGGGACCATCGCCGAGCTGCTTCCCGTCATGCTCGAGGAGGTCCGCACGCTCAGCGAGAAGGTGGCGGCCAACAGCGGCGACGCCGTGAGCGCGACCTACATCGAGCAGCTCTGGGCGGCGATCTCGGCCGAGGTCCAGGCGTCGTACCCCGACTCGTTCGAGGACTTCGAGTTCATCGTCCGCCGCTGTCGCGCCGCTGCCGATCGCTCGCGCCCGGCCGACGCCGACCGCGCCTACCGCAACCTGAAGTCGCTCGCCGACGCGATCCTCTGACGCTGGCCTCTGACGCTGACCTCGAACACCGGCCTCTGACGACGGCTCAGAGCATCGCTGACGGCAGGTTGGCCGCGTGCACGACCGTGAGCCGCTGCGTCGAGCGGGTCAGCGCCACGTAGAGGGCGCGCAGACCGGCGATGTCATCGCTGACGATCCGTGCGGGCTCGACGACGATCACGCCGTCGAGTTCGAGACCCTTGACGACGCTGACCGGGACGACGGTGATCCCCATGCCGAGTCCCGAGCGGGTCGCTTCGCCGTGCTCGATGCCGGCAGAGGTGAACGCCGCGGCGACGTCCTCGAACAGTGCGTCGGGGACGACGACGGCGATGTTGCCGTCACCGATGGCAGCATCGAGTTCCTTGGTGGCCTGGACCACGGCACCGAGCAGTTCGCCAGCCGGCACCCGCACGAACTCTGGACGCTCGTCGCCGGTCCGGACGCTCGTGGGCGCCCGCAGGGTCGGGGTCGCCGCGAGCATGACCTTGTTGGCGAGCTCCATGATGAGTCCGGGGATGCGATACCCGACGCTGAGTCCCACGACACGGGCACCACGCTGCGACGGCAGGTGGGTGAGGACGTCGTCCCAGTCGCGCGGCGCGAGCGCACCCGTCGCCTGGGCGATGTCACCGACCACCGTCATGCTGCCGTTCAGCGAACGACGGCTCACCATGCGCAACTGCATCGGAGTGAGGTCCTGCACCTCGTCGACGACGATGTGTCCGTAGGTGCGGATGTCGTCGTCGTCCGGCTTGCCCGTCTTGGACGGCCGCGGTCCGAGGTAGTTGCGGGCCTCGTCGAGGAGCGCGGCGTCGTTGTCGGTCCAGCGAACCTCGGCGACGTCGGCCGAACGCGGCCGGTGGAGCGACATGTACTCGGTCTCGGAGAACTGACGTGACGCCGCCAGCTTGAGCAGTGCCGGGCTCCCGAACAGGTCGTGGAGCAACTGCGCCGGCGTCAGCACGGGCCACATCCGCTCGAGGGCGGCGCGGGTCGCGGGCAGGTGGCGCACGGCCTCCTTGACGTCGTGACCCGAGACGTCGCCCTCGCGCCATGTCGCGGCGAGTGCCGACCACACCTCTCCCTCGACCCACTTGCGCGCCGCGTTGTGACGCCGGTACCGGCGCTGTGCGGCACGCACGATGCGCGCCGACTCCTCGGCCCGCAGCCGGACGTAGCCCGTCCGGAACGGGAGCACGAGGTCGTCGCGCAGCGCACGCTCACGATCGGTGACGGCCTTGTCGATGACGAGGCTCATCCGCTGGTCGCCCTTGACGCGGGCCGTCAGCGGCGAATCAGCACGGTCAATCCCGTAACGCGCCCAGATGACGTCGGGTACGAGGTCGGCGAGGATCACCTGCTCGACACCGGCCTCGCCCAGCGACGGGAGGACCCGCTCGATGTAGCGGAGGAAGACGCGGTTCGGTCCGATGACGAGCACACCCTGGTCTTCCAGCGGGAAGCGGTGCGTGTAGAGCAGGTACGCGGCACGGTGGAGCGCCACAACGGTCTTGCCCGTACCCGGACCACCCTGCACGACCAGCGCGCCCGACTGCGGCGACCGGATGATCTCATCCTGCTCGCCCTGGATGGTGGCGACGATGTCGCCGAGCTGGCCCGTGCGGCCGCGCTGGATGGCGGCGAGGAGGGTGCTGTAGCCGCGGATGCCCTCGGGTCGCGAGGTCGGGGAGTCGGCCGCCGGTGCGTCGGTCGCCGGAACGAGGTCGTCCTCGCTCCCGATCCCGATGTGGCCCTCGCCGAACAGTTCGTCCTCGAGGCCGAGGAGGGTCCGACCATCGACGTGGAAGTGACGACGACGGACGAGGCCCATCGTGTCCTTGCCCGTGGCGCGGTAGAACGGCTCGGCGATCGGGGCCCGCCAGTCGACGACCACGGGCTCGGAGTTCTCGTCGCTCACGGCGAGTCGCCCGATGTGGAACGGCTCCGGCCCCGCACCCGCGACATCCGGGTCGATCCGGTCGATCCGGCCGAACACGAGCGACGAACCGCCGAGGTCAAGCTGGGTCAGTCGGTTGAACACGTTCTCGTCGACGGCATCGCGCTCGTAGCGCGCCTGGAACGTGCCACCAAGGGTGCCCTCGTGGAGGGCGCGCATCTGCAGGGCGTGCGCCTTGGTCTGCTCGAGGCAGTCGTACGCGTGCTCGATGAACGCCTGCTCAGCGGCGATGTCGGGGTGGTTCTGGGTCATGGGAGGTACCCACGCCTCCGATCGTCACGACCCGAAAACGTGGTGTTGAAACGCTATCGGCCCCAGCGCGACGCGCCCACTCGTGCTCAGGCCGTGGTGGCAATACCACCGTCGACCGGGATCACGGCCCCGGTGACGTAACTCCCCGCACGGCTCGCCAGGTAGACCGCCACACCCGCCATGTCGTCGGGACGGCCGATGCGGCCGAGCGGAGCGGTCGCCGCGATCGCGTCGCCGGCGGCCTTGAGCGTCGCCGCCATCATCTTGCTCTCGAACGGGCCGGGGGCGATGGCGTTAACCGTGATGTGCTGCGGCCCGAGCTTGCGGGCGAGTGCCCGGGTCAGGTGGTGCACCGCGGCCTTGCTCGCCGAGTAGGAGTACGTGTCCATCGGGTTCACGTGCAGGCCGTCGATGCTGCCGACGTTGATGACACGGGCCGGGTCGCCGGGGCGTCCGGCCGCACGCAGGCCCGGGAGGAGCTTCTGGGTGAGGAAGAACACGCCCTTGACGTTGGTGTCCATGACCTTGTCCCATGCGTGCTCGTCGAAGTCGTCGAGCGGCATGCCCCACGTGGCGCCGGCGTTGTTGACGAGGATGTCGAGCACCGGGAAGTGCTCGGCCACGGCCGCGGCGAGACCTTCAACGCCCTCGACGGTGCTGACATCGGCCCGCACGGCGTGGACCTCGCCGAAGGCCGACAGGGCCACCTTGGCCTCGTCGAGTTCGTGCTGCTTGCGCGAACTGATCAGCACCCGGGCACCCGCGTCGAGCAGGCCCTTGGCGATCATGAAGCCGATGCCACGGCTACCGCCGGTGACGACGGCCGACTTGCCGGAGAGGGAGAAGAGGTCACTCATGCTCGACATCCTGCCCCACAGCCCCGGCCGATAGCGTGCCGGGCGTGACCAGCGTGCCGTTCCTCGATGCCGCCGCCGGTCGTCCCGCGGCACACACGCCGGTGTGGTTCATGCGTCAGGCCGGCCGCAGCCTCCCCGAGTACCGGGCCCTGCGCGGCACCGGCAGCATCCTCGACGCCATCAAGCAGCCCGACCTCTCCACCGAGCTCACGCTGCAACCCGTCCGCCGCTACGGGGTCGACGCGGCGGTGCTCTACAGCGACATCGTCGTCCCGGCGCACGCCGTCGGCTTCGGTATCGACGTCGCTCCCGGTACCGGCCCGGTCTGCGAGTCGCCGTTCAGGTCGCCCGACGACCTCGCCCGACTCCGCGTGTTCGAACCCGAGGCTGACACGGCCTACGTCCTCGAGACCGTCGACCAGCTCGTCGCCGAACTCCCCGCCGAGGTCCCGCTACTGGCCTTCGCCGGCGCACCGTTCACCGTCGCGAGCTACCTGATCGAGGGTCGTCCGAGCCGAACCTACGAGCACACCAAGCGGATGATGCACACGGCTCCCGAGCTCTGGCACTCGCTGATGGAGCGCCTCGTCCAGCACTCCGTGGCGAGCATCAGCAGCCAGCTCGCCCACGGCGCCCGCGCCTTCCAGTTGTTCGACTCGTGGGCGGGCACGCTCTCGCGTCGCGACTACGACACCTTCGTGTTGCCGCACTCGACCTCGGTGTTCCACCAGCTGAGCGTGCTCCACCCCGATACCCCCGGCATCCACTACGGCGTCGGGTGCGACCACCTCCTCGAGTCGATGTACGCAGCAGGTCCGCGCATCCTCGGCCTCGACTGGCGCACCACGATCACCGACGCCCGACGCCGGATGGGTGCCGACCTCGTGGTCCAGGGCAACCTCGACCCGGTCCTGTGCCTTGCGGGAACCGAGGTCGCCCTCGCAGGTGTCGACCGCGTGCTCGCCGACAACGGCGGACACCCCGGCCACGTGTTCAACCTCGGCCACGGCGTCCACCCGCCCACCGACCCCGACGTACTGGCCGCCGTGTGCGCCCGCGTCCACGAGAGGACTGCACGATGACCGCCCCCGAGACCCGCACCGCCGTGCTGTTGATGGCCTACGGCACCCCGCGCACCCGCGAGGAGATCGAGCCGTACTACACCGACATCCGTCGTGGGCGCCCGCCGACACCCGAACTGCTCGCCGAACTCACGGCGCGTTAC
>JBEBDM010000238.1:0-3078 GCA_041156905.1 Actinomycetota bacterium
ACTCTCGCTCCTGAACCGACGTCGACGGCGGAGCAGGTGTCGACGAGTGCCGTCGCCACGACCGACGCGCCGACCACGACGGTGGGTACTCCTCCCGCATGGGTCCGGCCGTGCGTCGACGCTGTCGGATCATCCGACGTCGAGCCGGTCGACACATTCGCCGGTGAGGAGTTCGGTCCGCTGGGTCTCGAGCCGGGGCTGCAGATCGTCTACCCGATCGGCGAGCAGGCCGAGGGCTGGTCGACTCCGGTGTCGTCGGTGCTGCGCGTTCCCGGGGGAACGCTCGTGTCGCTGACCTCGAACGGTCCGGTGGTTCGTGAGCGGGTGGTCGCCGTCGTGGACGATTCCGGATCCGTGCGGTGGCGCAGGTGCCTGGGCGAGTCGTACGGCTGGACGGGTGTCGTCGACGAGGCCCGGGGTGTCGTGTTCCTCGAGGACACTCCAGGTGGCGTATCCGAACGCGAGTGGTCGGCGTTCGACCTGCGGACCGGCGAGTCGCGGACCGACGTCGAGAGGTCGGCGGACGAACTCGACGCGATCGTGGAGGCACGAAGGGCAGCGCGGACCGATGTCGGGTTCGGCATGGTGGGCGGAGAGACGTCCACGTCGGGACTGCAGCGAGTCGACGACGCCGGGAACGTGATCTGGGAGCGGTCCGACCTCACCCCGATGGGCGGTGAGGGGTTTCGCTCGACCGTCACCGAGGACGACGTGGTTCTGGCGGCGGCGTGCGTCGGCTCGCCTGTCGACTGGACGTCGAGTGAGTGGCCACCGTGTCCGATCGCGCTCTTGGGTCTCGACCTCACCGACGGTCACACGCTGTGGCAGTGGGACGGCCCGCACGGGCCGACGCTCATCGCCGGTCACTACGCGATCGTGAGCGGGGACTTCTCCGGGAACGTCGGCGACCTCAGCAGTTCGGTGATGATCGACACGCGGACGGGTGATGTCGTTCCCGGGGCCGTGTCGGACGATCCGCGGGCGTTCCTCACGGAGTGCTGTGGTGGGTACGACTACAACCGGGTCGAGTCGGAGGGCGCCGTCGCGTGGTCGGTGGCGACGTACGTGTTGAACGTCTGGTTCCCGGCTGGTGCCAGCGGCCAGGGCCAGACGGTCGACCTGTTCGGCCCGAGCGATGCGCCACACGTCCAGGCGCACGTGCTGACCTCGGTCGGCAAGGGGGCGGACTGCGACGTCGACGTGTGCCTGCAGGTGTCGGTGGCGATGGCGGGGCTCGAAGCGGGGAGACGGGTGGAGGTGTCGTGTCGGGTGCGTTCCGGTGGCGTCTGGGCTGCGGTGGAGTCGCCAGCGACCCCGGCGTCCGTCAGCGGAGACGGCTCGGCCTACCTGGTGAAAGCCTGCTTCGTCGAGCAGGGGACCGAGGCCGTGCAGGTGTTCGTCGGCGGCGAGCTGGCCTCGAACGTCGTCTCTCTGTGACCTCACGCCGGGTTTCGTGGATGGAGTGGGGCCACGGGTCGCCGCGCGGCGGGTGCGTTTGCCAACATGACCTCATCCGTTCGATCCCCCGGGAGTTCCGATGAGCGACACCGCCACCCTGACCGAGTCCGAGGCGCAGGCCTTCCGCCAGCGTTGCCGCGAGTTCCTGCAGGAGCACGCCACGGGTATCTCCACCGCCGCACGCGCCGACGACCGTGGTGCCTCGATGATGGAGTCGGCCAAGAAGTTCCAGCAGGCGCTCGCCGCCGCCGGACTCGCCGGCCTGATCTACGACAAGGAGTTCGGTGGCGCCGGTCTGACTCGTGCGCACGACCGCATCTGGCGTGAGGCGTGCGCCGACTTCCCCGACATGACGGGCGAGTTGACCATCAGCCACGGCATGTGCCTGCCGGTGCTCAACCAGTTCGGGACCGAGGCGCAGAAGAAGCAGTTCCTTCCCGACAACATCGCGGCCCGTACGGTGTGGTGCCAGATGTTCAGCGAGCCGGGTGCCGGTTCCGACGTCGCCAGCCTGCAGACCAAGGCCGAGCGCGACGGTGACGAGTGGGTGCTCAACGGTCAGAAGGTCTGGACGACACTGGCCCACCACTCCGACTACGGCGTGATCATCGCCCGTACGAACCCTGACGCACCGAAGCACGCCGGCATCTCGATGTTCATCCTCGACATGAAGGCGCCGGGCGTCGAGCTGCGTCCGATCCACCAGATCGACGGTGGGCAGCACTTCAACGAGATCTTCCTCACCGACGTCCGCATCCCGGCCGACTGGCTGCTCGGCGAACTGAACAACGGCTGGAACCAGGCCACCGCGATGCTGATGTACGAGCGCGTCGCCATCGGCACCGGCTCGACCAGCGGTGTGACGCATCCGAACGCCGACCGCCTCATCGAGGAGGCCAAGAAGACCGGCGTCATCACCGACCCGAACGTCCGCCAGCACCTCATGAAGATGTACAGCGAGGAGACGGCCAAGTCGCTCGTGTCGATGCGCACCCGCGCCGAGCTGAAGGCTGGCCGTGCCCCCGGGCCGGGAGGCTCGCTCGGCAAGCTGCACGGCGCCGTCATCGCCCGCATGATGCGCAGCATCCTCGGTGAGGTCTTCGGTGCGGCGATCATCGCCCACGAGAAGGGTGACCGTGTCGAGAACTGGAGCCGTTCGATGCTCACGAGCTTCTCGGCCAACATCGCCGGTGGTACCGACGAGATCCAGAAGAACATCATCGGCGACCGCGTGCTCGGCCTGCCGCGTGAGCCGATGGTCGACAAGGACGTCCCGTTCCGCGAGCTCAAGGTCGGCACGCAGCGCTGACATCAGTGGGTCGGTGACACCGACCTGACTGCGATCGCAGCGCGACATCGATGTGTCGGCGAGCCCGGGTTCGACCGGCTCTGCCTCGGTGTGGGCCGGGGCCGGTACTCTCGGTTCATGACCATCACCTACCGCGCTGGCGAGATCCCCGCCGCAGACCTTCCCTCCAAGCCCCTCGGCCAGCCGTCGGCGGAGCCGCTGACCGGTGAGATCACCACTCGAAGCCAGGTGTTCTTCACCAGCGACGACGAGAAGATCCTCTCGGGCACGTGGGAGTGCGAGCCGGGTGCGTCGCGCTGGGAGTTCCTGAC
>JBEBDM010000239.1:0-3656 GCA_041156905.1 Actinomycetota bacterium
CGTGCGAGGGCGACTCCTCGAGGTCGGGGCCGGTCGGGGGACGTACACCTCGCACCTGCGCTCGCTCGTCGAGTCGGTGGTGGCCGTCGAGCCTTCCGTGCGGGGAGTGGAGGCACTGAGCCGTGCGGTCGAGGGAGTCGAGGGCGTCGCTGTCGTGAACGGGGTGGTCGGCGACGTGTCGACCGACGAACAGTTCGACTCGGCGGTGATGCTCAACGTCCTCGAGCACATTCCCGACGATGCGGCGACGTTGCGCGAGATCGCCGAGCGGATGAATCCGGGTGGCGTGTTGGTGGTGTGGGTCCCAGCGTTCCCGTCGTTGCTCGGAGAGTTCGACCGGGCCATCGGGCATGTGCGTCGCTACCGCCGGCGGCAGTTGCGTTCGCTCGCCGAATCGACGGGATGGTCGGTGGAGGAGTGCCGCTACGCGAACCTTCCCGGCTTCTTCGCATGGTGGATCGTCGTGCGACTACTCGGCCGCACGCCCACCGCGGGTGGAGCTGCTGAGTGGTACGACCGACGAGTCGTCCCGATCGTGCGGACGGTCGAGCGTCGGGTGCGTCCGCCCTTCGGGCAGAGCCTGCTACTCGTCGCGCGTCGCCGCTGAAGGATCGAAGCCTTCGTGCGAGTCGCGAGTCGGGCTCACTGTGGTGGCTACTGTGCGGCACATGGGAGAAGCCTTCATCTGTGAGGCTGTCCGGACGCCGGTGGGTCGTCGGGGCGGCTCGCTCGCGCACGTCCACCCTGCCGATCTGGCAGCGCACACGGTGCGCGCCGTGGTCGAGCGCTCGGGGATCGATCCCGGAGCCGTCGATGACGTGATCCTCGGCAACGTCGACTCGATCGGCCCGCAGGCGGGATGCATCGCCCGCACGGCGTGGCTGATCGCGGGGTTCCCCGAGCACGTGCCCGGGACCACCATCGACCGGCGGTGCGGTTCGTCACAGCAGGCCGTGCACTTCGCGGCGCAGGCAGTGATGGCAGGTGTCCAGGATCTCGTGGTCGCCGGTGGCGTGCAGAGCATGTCGCAGGTCCCGATGATGTTGGCGTTCACAGCCGGTCAGCCCGAGGGGTTCGATCCGTTCCGTAGTTCGCCTGGCTGGGTCGAGCGCTACGGCACCATCGACATCACCCAGTACGCCGGCGCCGAGGAGATCGCCCGGCGCTGGGGGATCACCCGTGAGGAGTGCGACGAGTTCTCGGCCGCCTCGAACACGAGGGCCCGGCGAGCGCAGACGGAGGGCCGCTTCGAGGCGGAGATCGTCCCGCTCGACGGCGTGGGCCTCGACGAAGGGCCTCGCGATCCGGTGCTCGAACGGATGCGGGCGCTCCCGACCCTCGACGGCTGTGAGGTGCTGACGGCGGCATCGTCGAGCCAGATCTCGGACGCCTCGGCCGCGCTCCTGATCGCCAGCGAGCGTGCCGTGCGCGAGCACGGACTCACGCCGCGGGCCCGGGTGCACCACATGACCGTGCTGGCCGACGACCCGACGATCATGCTCGGGGCGACCATCCCTGCCACCCGGCGCGCCCTCGAGCGCACGGGGATGTCGCTCGACGACATCGATCTGTTCGAGAACAACGAGGCCTTCGCCCCCGTCGTGCTCGCGTGGATGAAGGAGCTGGGTGTCCCCCACGAGAAGGTGAACGTGAACGGTGGCGCGATCGCCCTCGGCCATCCGCTCGGCGCGACGGGTGCCCGGCTGATGACGAGCCTGCTCCACGAACTCGAGCGGAGTGGTGGCCGGTTCGGGCTGCAGACGATGTGCGAGCGCGGCGGCATGGCGAACGTGACGGTGATCGAGCGCCTCTGACAGGCCGGGATCCATCGCCAGGCGGGAGGAACCTGCCGGTCGCCGGTGGGGATCGCCGCTGATCGGGAGCCCGTCCGGTGACCCGTTCTGTGTGGGTTACTGTGCCGGAGCATGGATCGGTCCCGTGCAT
This sequence comes from Actinomycetota bacterium, assembly GCA_041156905.1. GTDB lineage: Bacteria > Actinomycetota > Acidimicrobiia > Acidimicrobiales > Ilumatobacteraceae > UBA668. The sequence goes on from JBEBDM010000239.1 coordinate 1,945, forward strand.
TGCTCGCTCTGTCGTTGGTGCTCCCACTGGTCGTGGTGGCCACCCCCGAGGTGGCTGAGGCCGCGTCGATCACGGTGACGACCACCGCCGACACGGTGGCGAGCGACGGCCAGACATCGCTGCGCGAGGCCATCAGTGCTGCGAATGCCGACTCGGGTTCGACCACCATCACCCTTGCGGCGAGCACCTACGAGATCTCGCTCGGCTGTGGGGGCGATGAGGACACGAACGCAGGTGGCGACCTCGACATCACGACGACCGGAACGGTCGTGCTGCAAGGGCCGTCCGCGGCGTCGAGAGCGACGATCACCCTCGGTGGAGCGTGTTCGGGTGAGCGTCTCATCGACATCACACTCGGGAGCACGGTGACCTTGAGGAACCTGGTGCTCACCGGTGGTCGAGCGCCGACGCGTAGCGACGGTGGAGCTGTTCGAGCACCACAGGCCACGCTCTCGGCAGAGGACGTCACGTTCAGCAACAATGCGGCGGGTGACGCCTCGATCGCGCTCGGGGCGGCGGGCGTCGGTGGTAGTGGAGGAGCAATCTGGGCCGAGGTGTCGCTGAGCCTCACGCGGTGCACGTTCACGGCGAACTCTGCGGGCGATGGCTATCTGGCGGGGGTGAACACCGAGGCGAGCAGTGGTGGTCTCGGAGGAGCGGTCGCCCTTCAGGGCTTCGGGGCGACACTGTCGGTCGTCGACTCGACGTTCACGAGCAACACGTCGGGAACGGGTGGCGACAGTTCCGTGATTTGGAGTGGCAATGGTGGGAACGGCGGGGCGATCGCCTACGTCGGGATCTCCTTGACGATCGACGGTTCGACCTTCACCGGCAACGTCGCGGGGTCCGGTGGGCGATCGGAAGGTGACCAGACCGGGATCGGCGGCCAGGGTGGTGCCGTGGCGATCATCTCGCGGCCGGGTGCCACGGTGGACATCACGTCGAGCACGTTCACGGGGAACGTCTCCGGCGCCGGAGGCTCGTCGAGCGTCCGAGGCGGTGGAGGTGGTGCTGGCGGAGCCATCTGGATCATCGAGTACGCGGGACATGGGATCGATGCGACGATCGACGATGTGACGATGACAGCGAACGCCACGGGTGTCGGTGGTGATGTCGACGGTTCGTCGGGCCTGATGTATTCGGGATCTGGCGGCTCCGGAGGTGCCTTGGCGGCCATCCTGACGAGCGGCTCACTGCTCATCACGTCCACCTCCATCGATTCCAACGCTGCGGGAGATGCCGGGTCGGCTGCGCTGTCCGTGGGTTCTGGCTATGGCAACAGCGGAGGAACGGGCGGAGGTGCGACTCTTCGAGGTGGGTCGGTGACCTTGTCCGAGGTGTCGATCACAAACAACAAGGCAGGTGAGGGGGGTGACAACAGTGCCACGATCGCTGGGACGAACAACGGTGGCAATGGTGGAGGCTTGTACCTAGGAAGTTACGTGTACGACCAGGTGGCAACGGTGTCCTCGTCAATTCTGTCGGGCAACTCCGTGGGTGGGTCGTCTGACGGGAGTGCCGGGTCCGGGGGTGCGGTGTACTCGAGCCAGGGAGCGACGGGTTCGCTCACCATCGAACGCTCTGAGTTGACCGGGAACGTCGCTGCGGACGTGGAGAACGCGAACGGATTCGGTGGAGCGGTCGTCGCTGTGTCGGCGGGTCCGGTGACGATCACCGATTCGACCCTCGCTGACAACGTCGCTGGTACGGAC
>JBEBDM010000240.1:0-4357 GCA_041156905.1 Actinomycetota bacterium
CCGTGCGTGTCACCAATGGCAAGCCCACGACTCTCGCCACCCTGCGCGAGAGTATTCACGTGATCCGTGAGCTCGGCAACGGGCGCGGTGTCGAGTACAACGGCAGCGACATCCGCTTCCCGTGGGCCGGCAAGAGCGAGCTCGAGGTGTGGGTGGCGGCCTACGGCCCCAAGGCCCTCGCCCTCACGGGTGAGGTGGCCGACGGTTTCATCCTGCAGCTGGCCGACCTCTCGATCGCCGAGTGGACCATCCGCTCGGTCCGTGAGGCGGCGGCTGCCGCAGGTCGCGACCCCGACTCGGTCACCATCTGCGTGGCTGCTCCGGCTTATGTCACCGACGGCACACCCGAGGGTCTCGCCCACGGCCGTGAGCAGTGCCGGTGGTTCGGCGGGATGGTGGGCAACCACGTCGCCGACATCGTCGAGCGCTACGGCAGCGACGGTGGCGGCGCGGTTCCCCAGGCCCTCACCGACTACATCAAGGGCCGTCAGGGCTACGACTACAACGAGCACGGTCAGGCCGGCAACAGCCACACCACGTTCGTGCCCGATGAGATCGTCGATCGCTTCTGCATCGTCGGCCCGGTCGAGACCCACGTCGAGCGGATGAACCAGCTCAAGGAGCTCGGGGTCGACCAGTTCGCGATCTACCTCCAGCACGACGACAAGGACCACACGCTGCAGGCATACGGCGAGAAGGTCATGCCGGCCATCGCCGACCACGTCCGGGCCAAGTCCTGAGGGCGAGCGACGGGCTGGGGGGCTCACCGACGTGACACGCGATTCACACGGCCGACACACGGGCGACCTAGGGTGCGAGGTGCTGCCATGAGCTCCACCACCGCTCTCGTCCCGCGCCGTCAGCGTGCCTGGTATCGCCGGGTACGTCGGGCGGTCATGTTCGTCCTGTCGATCGTCGTCGTGGCCGGTCTGTGGGAGGGCTACAAGCTCGTCGGTCCGCAGGACGGCGGCAAGGTGTTCGGCTGGAAGGTGCTGCCGCGTGCCAAGGACCGCGTCATGCCGCACATCTCCGACATCCTCAGCCGGTTCAGCGATCCGATCAACCGTGGCAGCGACGAGACCGTGTTCTCGGTGGTGCTCAAGGGTGTCTGGTTCTCGCTGCGGCTCGTCCTCGCCGGGTTCGGGATGGGGCTCGTCGCCGGGGTGCTCCTCGCGGTGGTGATGTGCCGCCTGCGCATCGCCGAGCGCGCCATCCTCCCGTACCTCGTGATCTCCCAGACGGTGCCGCTCATCGCCCTCGCTCCGCTCGTCGTGAGCTGGGGTGGCAAGGTCCAGTTGTTCGGGTGGGAGTGGCCGCGTTGGCTGTCGGCCTCGATCCTCGGCGCCTTCCTGACCTTCTTCCCGATCGCCGTCGGGACCCTGCGCGGGCTGCAGTCACCGTCGGCCTCGTCGCTCGAACTCATGCAGTCGTACGCCGCTCCGTGGCGCCGCACGCTCTTCACCCTCCGCTTCCCGTCGGCCGTGCCCTACATGGTCCCGGCACTCAAGCTCGGCGCCGCCGGCTCGGTGATCGGTGTCGTCGTGAGCGAGATCTCCACGGGTCTGCGTGGCGGGATCGGTCGACTCGTGATCGAGTTCGGCCGGGCCACCACGAGCGACCCCGCCATCGTGTACACCGCCGTTCTCGGCGCTGCCTTCCTCGGTCTCGTGATGGCCGGGATGGTGTCGCTCGCCGAGATCGTGGTGATGAGGAACCGTCCCAAGGAGGTCGAGGCGTGAGCACTGTCGACGCCGTCGAGATCAGCGGCCTGAAGAAGATCTTCAACGCCGGAAAGCCGAGTCAGGTCGACGCCCTCGTCGACATCGACCTCACGATCGCCCCGGGCGAGTTCGTGTCGTTGATCGGACCGTCGGGCTGCGGCAAGAGCACGCTCCTGCGGCTCATCGCCAACCTCACCGATCCCTCCGCGGGCGAGGTGCGCGTCAACGGCAAGCCCGCCAAGCAGGCTCGTCTCGACCAGGACTACGGCATGGCCTTCCAGCAGGCCGGCCTGTTCGACTGGCGCACGGTAAGCAAGAACATCGAACTGCCCCTCGAGCTCAAGGGCTGGGACCGCGCCAAGCGTCGTGCCCGTGCCGAGGAGATGCTCGAGCTCGTCAAGCTCCCCGAGTTCGCCCAGCACATGCCGTGGCAGCTCTCGGGTGGCATGCAGCAGCGCATCGCCATCGCCCGTGCCCTCGCCGCCCACCCGCCGCTGCTGCTCATGGACGAACCCTTCGGCGCCCTCGACGAGATGACCCGCGAGCACATGCAGGCCGAGTTGCTCCGGATCTGCGGCGAGACGCACACCACGGTCGTGTTCGTGACGCACAGCATCCCCGAGGCCGTGTACCTCAGCACCAAGGTCGTCGTGATGTCGCCGCGGCCCGGCCGGATCACCGAGATCATCGACGTCCCGCTCGGCAGCGGTCGCAACGACGACACCCGTGAGGACGCCGTCTTCTACTCCAAGATCACCGAGGTCCGTGAGGCCCTGCGTGGCATCGAGGCCGGCCTCGCCGGCGCACGGGGGATCGAGGACCGCTGATGCGTACCCGCTCGCTCGCCTCGATCTGGCCTCCGCTCGCCTTCGGCGTGCTGATGCTGCTCGCATGGCAGGGGTTGGTGCGCGGGCTCGATCTCAAGCCGTACTTCCTCGTGGCGCCCAGCGACATCCTCGGTGAGTTCATCGACAACTGGTCGAACATCTGGGAGGCGATGCGGGTCTCGGGCACCAACGCTGCCTTCGGCATGCTCTTCGGGGCGATCGCCGGGGTCGTGGTGGCCTTCCTCCTCTCGCGCTTCGCACTCCTCGACGAACTCGTGATGCCGATGTCGATCGCGATCAACGCGATCCCTGCCTTCGTGCTGGTGTCGGTGTTCAACAACATGTTCTCCACCACCAGCGAGGTGCCGCGCCGCCTGATGGTGACCCTCGTGGTGTTCTTCGTGGTCCTCGTGAACGTCGCCAAGGGTCTGCGGCAGGTCGCACCCGTGCACGCCGAACTGATGCGCAGTTACGCCGCCTCCGGCTGGCAGGTCATGCGCAAGGTGCGGATCCCGAACGCCATCCCGTACCTGTTCACCGCACTGCGCATCGCCGCGCCTCTGTCGGTCATCTACGCCTACGTCAGCGAGTACTTCGGCGGGGCACAGAACGGCCTCGGGAGCCGGATCAGCAGCAACATCGCGAACTCGAAGAACGCGGTCGGCTGGGCCTACGTGGCCGGTGCCTGCCTGCTCGGTCTCGGGTTCTACGTCATCTCCATCATCCTGGAGACGGTGGCCGCACGCCGCGGTGCCGCACATTCTCGTCGGGCGGACGCATGAGCCGTCGACGTCACAAGCCTGTCGGGCACCCGCCCGAAGGGGGAGGAAAACAATGAGGAACCAGAGGTTCAAGGGCGCTCTCGCAGCGGTGTTCGCCCTCTCGCTCGTGGCTGCCGCCTGCGGTAGCGACGACGAGAGCACCACCACCGAGGCCGCCGTCGAGACCACGGCCGCGGTCGAGGAGACCACCCCGGCCGAGACGACCCCGGCGGAGACCACTCCGGCCGAGGAGTGCACCGAGCCCACTCCGGTGAAGCTCCAGCTCCAGTGGGTCACCCAGGCCCAGTTCGCCGGCTACTACGCCGCCATCGACCAGGGTTACTACGCCGAGCACTGCCTCGACGTGACGATCCTCGAGGGCGCCGTCGACATCGTCCCGCAGACGGTGCTCGCCAACGGTGACGCCGACTTCGCCATCTCGTGGGTGCCCAAGGCGCTCGCCAGCCGCGAGGCCGGAGCCAACATCGTCGACATCGCCCAGGTGTTCCAGCGTTCGGGCACCCTCCAGGTGTCGTTCAAGGACAAGGGCATCACCAGCCCGGCCGACTTCGTCGGCAAGAAGATCGGTAACTGGGGCTACGGCAACGAGTTCGAGGTGTTCGCCGCGATGACCAAGGCCGGCATCGACCCGGCCAGCGTCGAGAACGTGGCGCAGCAGTTCGACATGGTCGGCCTCCTCGAGGGCGACATCGACGCTGCCGAGGCGATGACCTACAACGAGTACGCACAGGTGCTCGAGGCCATCAACCCGGCCACCGGCGCGCTCTACACGCCGGAGGACTTCAACGTCATCTCGTACGAGGCCGAGGGCGTCGGCATGCTGCAGGACGCCATCTGGGCCGACGGTGCTCGTCTGGGCGACCCCGCCTACTACGACACCGCCGTCCGCTTCGTCGCTGCCTCGCTGCAGGGCTGGGCGTACTGCCGTGACAACACCGAGGCCTGCGCCACGCTCGTCACCGGTCTTGGTTCGGCTCTCGGCCTGGGTCACCAGACCTGGCAGATGAACGAGGTCAACAAGCTGATC
>JBEBDM010000241.1:0-3987 GCA_041156905.1 Actinomycetota bacterium
AGCCCGACGTCGGACAGGTGGTCATCGCCATCGACCCCTCGACGGCGACCCCCGACTTCCTCGACCGTCTCGAGCGCGAGTTCACGGCCCTCGCCGCCGAACCGGGCGTCCGACTGCCGGGTGATCGTCGCCACGCCGACCGGGCCCGCGCCGCCGAGCACGGCGTCGAGGTGCCCGACGATCTGATGGCACTCCTCGAGGACTACGCCACCAACGGCTCCCCGTACCGCTCCGACGAACAGGCCCGCTGATGTCGACCGTGCAGTCGATCGACCGGGCCTTCGCCGTGCTCCGGTCGCTGACCTCCGGACCGGCCGGCGTCACCGAGATCTCCGAGCGGATCAGCCTCCCCAAGAGCACGGTCAGCCGACTGCTCTCCACCCTCGAGGAGCTCGGCGCCGTCGAGCAGGTGACCGCAGGCGGCGAGTACCGCATCGGAGTGGCGATGCTCGAGCTCGCGGCTGCAGCGCGGCCGGGTCGGTCGATCGTGTCGCTCGCCCGACCGCACATGGCCGAGTTGATGCGTCTCACCGGCGAGGCCGCTGGCGTCAGCATCCTCGACGGCACCGAGATGCTTTATCTCGACCAGATCACCCCCGACAGTGAGTTGCAGGTCCGCGACTGGACAGGACACCGCATCCCCGTTCACGCCGTGCCCTCGGGGCAGGTCGTCCTCGCTGCCGACACCGAACTGCTCGACCAGGTGAGCGCCTCGTCGATGCACCGCTTCACGTCGCGCACGATCGTCGCCGCAGGTCCGCTCCGCGAGCGCGTCGAGTCCGTCCGCCGCCTCGGCTACGCCTGGGCGTTCGAGGAGTTTGCCGACGGCATGAACTCCGTCGCCGCAGCGGTCGTCACCGACGACGGACGTGCCGTCGCCGCGCTGCACGTGTACGGTCCTGCATCGAGGTTCCCCGGCGACCGCGACCAGGCAGAGATCGGCCAGTTCGTCCGTGCCGCCGCCGCCAAGATCCAGTTCTCCTGACCACCACAGCGCCCACCACGCCCCGAGGTAGACCATGTCCTCCCCCACCGAGACCTACGACTACGTCATCGTCGGCGGCGGTTCCGCCGGCAGCGCCCTCGCCAACCGACTGAGCGCCGACCCGGCGAACAAGGTGCTCGTCCTCGAGGCCGGTCGTCCCGACTACAAGTGGGACGTCTTCATCCACATGCCGGCCGCCCTGATGTTCCCGATCGGCAGCCGGTTCTACGACTGGAAGTACGAGAGCCAGCCCGAGCCGCACATGAACGGCCGGCGCGTGTACCACGCCCGCGGCAAGGTGCTCGGAGGCTCGAGCAGCATCAACGGGATGATCTTCCAGCGCGGCAACCCGCTCGACTACGACCGCTGGGCCGCTGAGGCCGGTATGGAGTCATGGTCGTACGCGCACTGCCTCCCCTACTTCAAGAAGATGGAGACCTGCCTCGCTGGCGGCAACGAGTGGCGCGGCGACAAGGGCCCGCTGGTGCTCGAGCGCGGCCCGAGCCAGAACCCGTTGATCCCCGCCTTCCTCGAGGCGTGTCAGCAGGCTGGCTACCCACTCACCGACGACGTCAACGGCTACCAGCAGGAAGGCTTCTCCCGCTTCGACCGCAACGTCCACCGTGGCCGGCGCCTCAGCGCGGCCCGCGCCTACTTGCACCCGGTGAAGCGCCGCCCGAACCTGACGGTCCGCACTCGTGCGCTCGTCGAGAAAGTCCTGTTCGAGGGCACCACCGCGACCGGTGTCCAGTACCGCAAGCGCGGTCGATCGCACACGGTGCGCGCTCGTGAGGTCGTGCTCTGCGGCGGGGCGTTCAACACGCCACAGGTGCTGCAGCTCAGTGGCATCGGCAACCGTGAGCACCTCGAGTCGCTCGGCATCCCGGTGGTCCATCACAACCCGCACGTCGGCGAGCACATGCAAGACCACCTCGAGGTCTACGTCCAGCACGCCTGCACACAGCCCGTCTCGTTGCAGCCGAGCCTGCAGATGTGGCGGCGACCGTTCATCGGCCTGCAGTGGCTGTTCCGCAAGGGTCCGGGTGCGAGCAACCACTTCGAGAGCGGCGGGTTCGCCCGCAGCAACGACGACGTCCTGTACCCGAACCTGATGTTCCACTTCCTCCCGATCGCCGTGCGGTACGACGGCACGGCACCCGCTGGCGGCCACGGCTACCAGGTGCACATCGGACCGATGTACTCCAACAGCGAGGGCTCGGTCCGCATCGTCAGCACCGACCCGACCGTGAAGCCCGAGCTGCGCTTCAACTACCTCAGCACCGATCAGGATCGTCGCGAGTGGGTCGAGGCGATCCGTACCGCCCGCAAGATCCTCGGCCAGCAGGGGCTCGCTCCGTACAGCGGCGGCGAGATCTCACCCGGCCCGTCGGTCGAGACCGACGAGCAGATCCTCGACTGGGTCCGCAAGGACGGCGAGACGGCCCTGCATCCCTCGTGCTCGGCCCGTATGGGCACGCCCGAGGAAGGTGTGGTCGACCCCGCGACCATGAAGGTCTGGGGCGTCGAGGGCCTGCGCGTGTGCGATGCCTCGGCGATGCGCTACGTCACCAACGGCAACATCTACGCCCCGGTGATGATGATGGCCGAGAAGGCCGCCGACCTCATCCTCGGCAACACCCCGCTCGCCCCCGAGCACACCGAGTTCTACCGCGCCAAGTAACCCCCACCCACGCGATCTCGGTACGTATGGTTCCGGAATCCGGGACGATCTGCGCCGAGATCGGTGGGGTGTGGGTCAGGAGAGGGGCGGGAGGGCGCTCAGGGCGTCGGTGTCGATGATCGCCTGGGCCGAGCGGCCGAGGAGCACGAGCACGAGGTCGCGGCTGCGCTCGGGCAGCACGTCCCACGACGGGAACGTCGAGACGCCGTAGATGAAGCACTGGGCGATGGCGACCTTGAACTGGTGCTCGACCTCGGCGCGATCGCGCACCACACCGCCGGCAGCGAGTCCAGCGACGTAGCGGTCGAGCAGTTCGCCCTCGCGACCACGACGCACCTCGGGAGCGATGCTCTGGCTGACGAAGTAGGCGAGGTCGTACACGCCGCTCGCGATGCCCGAGATCTGGAAGTCGATGACCGTGACCTCGCCGTTGCGCATGAACAGGTTGTCGAGGCGGAAGTCGCCGTGCACGAACGTCGCCGGGCTGTTGGCGGTGGTGAGCATGTACTCGAGATGGTCGCCATAACGATCACCGAAGGCCACGAGCTCGGGCGTCAGACACGCTGCACCGTGCACCTGGGCGTTCGGCCACCCACCGGCGAAGATCTGCGGGAGGGCGTGCAGGTAGCCCGGGTTCAGCATCGGCGGGAACGTGGTCATCAGCGACCCGAGTTCGGGGTGGTCGTGCCATGCAGCGTGGAGCGACGCCATCGCGTCGACGGCGGCAAGCGCCTGCTCCCAGGTCGCACCATCGCGCTGGTCGAGCACCTCGTGATCACTGAGGTCCTGCATCACGACCGCGAAGTCGGTGCTGTCGTCAGCGATCATCGCCGCGTGTACGTGCGGCGTGCGCAACGGGGTGCGCGGTGCGAGTTCGCGGTAGAAGCGGATCTCACGCGGGTAGAACCCGAGCGAGTCGGCGATCCCACGCTGGTGCGGGATGTCGATCGGCAACTTCACGACGAGCGTCGCCGGCCCGCTGGCACCGGCCGAATAGGTCGGCGTGGCGCGATAGAGCAGGCTCAGCAGACCGGCACCGACGGCGAACTGCTCCACCTCGAGGGCGGTCACCTCCTCGCCCGCTCCGAGCGCGCCGCTCCCCTGCAGCACCCTCGTCATCCACGCCGCGTCGACCTCTGCGATCGAACGCGGCAGACCAACCTCTGCCCCCACGATGTTCCCCATGGACGCGAAGCGTAGACCACCTTCCGGGGGTGGGCGACCCCTGAAGTGACGACCCTCGCCAGCTGACGTTCCCGTGCGCAGCGACCCTCGGCCGGGGACTACGGTGCCGGCCATGACGCTCGAACTCGTTCCGCTG
>JBEBDM010000242.1:0-15497 GCA_041156905.1 Actinomycetota bacterium
GCCAGGAGCCGCACGTGGGGGTCGTGATCGTGGGGATGACGCACCTCGTGCTCGGCCGCCGCACGGTCGGTGTCGTGGTGGCCGGCGCCGACCACGACGAAGCGGCTGCCACGCTCGCGCATCCACTTCTCCGCCGCAGTGTCGAAGCGCGACCCGGCGAACACGAGCGCCCGGTAGTCGAGGGTCTTGGTGAGGTACACGTCGACGTGGTTCCAGTCGCCCGTCTCGCAACCGTCGGCCGCCCGACGTGGGCCTTCACGGAGCATCAGCGCTCCCTGCAGCGCCGACGAGAGCCGCTCGGCGGGCGCGAGCAGCCACGTCCCGTGGGGTCCGTCGAGCACCTCGCTCACGGCTGGCATCCACTCCGGCGCCGTCGTCACCAGGTGATCGATCGCGTCGGCCGCCTCGTTCAGCTGCTCGGCGAACCGCGGCAGGGTGCCGGCGAGAGCGTGCTCCCACGCGAGTAGCACGGCGAGCGTGTGCACGTAACTCCTGCACGCGACACCACCGACCTCAGGGCCGGCATGGAGGTGAGCGACGAGATCGCACGCGAGCGCGTCACGCACCCCAGGGTCGTCGGTGTTCGTGAGGGCGATGGTCGCACTCGTCCCCCGGTGGCGGGCCAGCAGGCTGAGCGTCTCCTCACTGCGTCCCGAGGCAGTGATGCCCACGACGGCGAGGGACGCCGACGGTGGGAGTGTGTCCTCCACCGAGGCCAACTCGGCCCACACCCGCAGACCGGCCCGACGCATCCTGCGGGCGCAGCTCTCGGCGGCGAACCAACTCGACCCCATGCCAGTGAGCACGACGTCGCGACCACGCAATGCGGCGACCACACCGGGTTCGACGAGGTCGCCGGCCTCGTGGAGCGACGCGAGTGAGCGCAGCGACGCAGCGGTCGCCACCACGTCATTCCGGAAACCTGCGGGGTCCACCGCGTCAGACCTCCACGCCGAGGATCGCCGGGAGTGCGGCATGCGGGACGTACATCCAGCGCGGGAGCGACGTTGCGGCGTAGAGGTACTCGTGAAGTTCCTGGGCGACGCGCAGCGCGTGGAGGATCGAGACGTCGACCGGGAGAAGCGCGACGTACGCCTCCTGTGCCGCCGCGATCGCGGCAGCCACCACGTCGTCGACCTCGGCAGCCCGGTCGGGGTGACGTCGCTTGACCACGATGCGCCCGACGTGGTCGATGCTCTGGAGCAGCGCCGCGAGGTCCTTCATCGGACTCTGCGGCAAGCGGCGCTCGACCGGGTCGGCGAGGGGGTTGCCGTCGAAGTCGGTGAGGAGGAGCGCATCACCCGAGCGGAGGAACTGGCCGACGTGGAGGTCGCCGTGCACCCGGTGCGCAGGGAGGAGCCGGTCGACGTGCAGTGGCTCGAGCGCAGCCTCGACTCGCCCGACGAGAGAGCGCAGCAGCACGCCCTCGTCACCCTCGACGACACGTGCCGCCTCCACGAGCGACCGCAGCGCATGCGCGTGGTAGGCGCGAGCACTCACGCTGCTGCGGCCGAGGCCCTTCAGGCTCGTGTGCAGTTCGGCTGTCACCGTCGCCATGCGGCGGGCCCATCCCACCACCTCGTCGAGGGTCCGCTCGCCACGGAGGAACGCATCCATCTCGTCGACGTACCAGTCCCAGCCGTCCTGGGCACCGGGCAGGTAGCGGGTGGCGATCGCCACGACCATGTCGTGACGGGTCTCGACACCGACGAGCGCCGGCATGTGGCGGAAGCCCTGGTGCTCGAGGTACTCGAGCAGTTCGACGCCCGCGTGCGGAGCGGGGACCGATGGGACGAGCCACTTCACCACGACCTCGTCGGCCACGACGACGCTCTCGTTCGACTGGTCGACCTCGATCGCCCGCTCACCCGCGAGCGTGCGCCCCACCATGCGCGACGCGATCGCCGCCGACTCGCCGGGTTCGACCATCACCACGACCCTACTCACGACCGGTCGGTGCCGAGTGGCGGCCGCTGTCGGATGCCCCTCCACCGGTCGACTAGAAACTCGCCCATGGCACGGTTCCTCTTCATGCCCGAGAGCGCCTACGGGCCCACGAACAACTGCATCGGCATCGGCAACATCCTGCGCCAGCGAGGCCACGAGGTGGTCTTCGCGGCAGAGGCGAGTTGGCAGGGCCGGCTCGAGACCCTCGGCTTCGTCGAGGACCTCGTCCACCTCGCCCCACCGCCGCCGCCCGACGCACCCGCCGAGGCGGCCGGCCAGTTCTGGATCGACTTCATCCGCGACACGGCGCCCGTGTTCCGGCAGCCCACGATCAAGCAGCTCACAGGCTTCGTCCAGCCCACGTGGCAGGCGCTCATCGACGGGGCGATGTACTGCCAGCCCCAGCTCGAGGAGATCATCGCCCGGCAGAAGCCCGACGTGATCATCGAGGACAACGTCAACTGCTTCCCCGCCCTCGTCACCGCAGGTGTGCCGTTCGTGCGGTCGGTCAGTTGCCAGCCGCTCGAGATGACCGGCCCCGACGTCCCGCCGGTGTTCAGCGGACTGCCGAGCGACGACCGCAGCCAGTGGGGCGACTTCCGTGCCGAGTACGACCGCACCCACCGTGAGATGTGGACGGCCTACGACGAGTGGGTCCGTTCGTGCGGGGCCCCGGCGCTCGACGACCTGACGTTCATCCACCAGGGCGATCTCAACCTGTACCTCTATCCCGAGGTGGCCGACTACACCGACCGGCGACCGCTCGGGGCGAGTTGGCACCGCCTCGACTCGTCGGTGCGGTCGACCGATGCCCCGTTCGAACTGCCCGACAGCCTCCGGAGCGACGACCCGGCCAGCCGACTCGTGTACCTGTCGCTGGGGTCGCTGGGCTCGGCCGACGTCGGGCTGATGAAGCGGCTCGTCGCCATCCTCGGGACGACTCGTCACCGGTTCATCGTCTCCAAGGGGCCGCTCGCCGACGAGTACGACCTGCCCTCGAACATGTGGGGTGCGGCGCAGGTCCCTCAGACCAACGTCCTGCCGCTCGTCGACCTGGTGATCACCCACGGCGGCAACAACACCACCACCGAGGCCTTCCACTTCGGGAAGCCGATGATCCTGCTGCCGCTGTTCTGGGACCAGTACGACAACGCCCAGCGGGTCCACGAGCTCGGGTACGGGCAGCGTCTCGACACCTACGGCTTCGAGGATGCCGAGCTGCTCAGCGCTCTCGAGCGGCTGCTCGGCGACACAGCGCTCCACCAGCGGATGGCTGCCAACGGCGCCGTGATCCGGGAGCGTCGCGGCACGGTGCTCGCCGCCGACCTGATCGAGGCCCTCGCCCGCTGATGCGCCGTTCGGTGATCCGGGCCGGGGCCTAGCCTGACGGCATGACCGGCACGCTCGTCATCCTCCGCCACGGCGAGAGCACGTGGAACCAGCTCAACCTGTTCACCGGCTGGCACGACGTGCCGCTGAGCCCGAAGGGTCTCGAGGAGGCCCCCGCCGCCGGCCGCACGATGGCCGAGGCCGGGCTGCGGTTCGACGTCGCCCACACCTCGCTGCTCACCCGCGCCGTGGTGACCTGCCACCTCGCCCTCGAGGCGATGGGCCAGGTCTGGCTGCCGGTGCAGCGGCACTGGCGTCTCAACGAGCGGCACTACGGCGCCCTCCAGGGTCTCGACAAGAAGGCCACCACCGAGAAGCACGGCGCCGAGCAGACCAACCTGTGGCGCCGCAGCTTCGACGTCCCGCCGCCGCCCGTCGCGACCGACGACCCTGAGCACCCGCTCAGCGACCCGCGCTACCGGCTGCTCCCGCCCGACGTGCTCCCGGCCAGCGAGTGCCTCGCCGACGTGGTCCAGCGAGTGCTGCCCTACTGGTACGACGTCATCGCCCCGCAGTTGCTCGCCGGCCAGAACGTGCTCGTCACTGCCCACGGCAACTCGCTGCGTGCCCTGCTCATGCACCTCGAGGGTGTGTCGAGCGAGGAGATCGCCGAGGTCAACATCCCCACCGGTGCACCGCGTCGCTACGAGTTCGACGCCAACCTCGGCGTGACGTCGGCGGGCTACCTCGGCGACGCCGACGCAGTGGCCGCCGCGGCCGCAGCCGTGGCCGCACAGGCCGGCGGCCGCTGACACCGCCGGGCCCCATGAGCGGGCCCGACACCGTGCCCGACGGCACGCGTGGCAGCGGTCACCGTCGCCGCTCACGAGTTCACGAGCGCGGTACAGTTCCGCGCATGGCGTCGAAGAAGCAGCAACTCGAGCACCTGCGCAACGTGAGCCTGTTCGCGGGTTGCTCCACCAAGGAACTCGAGCGCATCGCGAAGGCGGGTGACGTCATCGTGATGACGGCCGGTTCGTTGATCGTCGATCAGGGCCAGACCGGTCGCGAGGCGTTCGTCGTCCTCTCGGGCGCCGTCTCGGTGAAGCGCAACGGCAAGAAGGTCGGCAGTTTCGGCCCCGGAACCGTGGTGGGCGAGCTCTCGCTCCTCGACCACGGCCCCCGCACCGCCACCGTCACCTGCGACACCGACTGCGAACTGCTCCTGCTCGACCAGCGGCACTTCATGACCGTCCTCGAGGACGTGCCGTCGGTGGCCCACAAGGTCCTGGCCACCCTGGCCGGCCGCATCCGCGACCTCGATCGCCAGTACTTCGGCTGATCCCCGGTCGGGTCGGCCACCCTGTTCGGCCGTCCCGCTCCTCCCACGGGACTGCCACGCGGAACTCCATCCGGAGGCACCGCGCGCCGCTGACGCCCACTAGGGTTCTGCGTGCACTATGAGCACGCACACTCCTGCACCTGACGCCGGCCCGAAGAAGCCCTGGTACCGCACGCCCCACCGTCTGGTGATGGCGCTCGGCATCTTCATGGGCCTGTTCACCCTCGCCTCGGGCATCATCCCGCAGTTCACCCACTGGCACGGCACCAAGGAGCCAGCCCGCGAGGTGTTCGAGGGCATCCCCGGCCCGATCCAGGTCGCCTTCTACACGGTGATCCCGGTGCTCCTCGTGTGGGGCGCCTTCGCCTTCAGCGCACGCGTGCGCAACTGGGAACGCGGCGCACCCGACCGTCGCCGCACCACCCCGAAGAACGTCAAGCGTCGCCTCGCCGACTTCCGCGCCGGTGCGTACATGCGCACCCTCCTGCGCGACTCGGCTGCCGGCCTGATGCACTCGATGATCTACTTCGGCTTCCTGGTGCTCCTCGGCGTCACCACGGTGCTCGAGATCGACCACCAGCTGCCCACCGACCTCAAGTTCCTCCACGGCCGCACCTACATGGCCTACAGCTTTATCGGCGACCTCGCCGGTCTGGTGTTCATGGTGGGCATCATCTGGGCGGCGGTGCGTCGCTACGTCCAGCGCCCCTACCGCATCCGGATCAAGAGCAAGCCCGAGCACGCCATCATCCTCGGTGTCTTCGGCGTGATCGGCCTGAGCGGCTTCTTCGCCGAGGGCTTCCGCATCGCCGAGATGGGCATGCCGAGCCACGAGAAGTGGAGCTTCGTCGGCTACCCGATCGCCCAGATGTTCGACGGCCTCGGTGAGCACACGCTCTCGAACTGGCACCAGATCATGTGGATCGTCCACGTCGTCGCCTTCGCCGTGTTCCTCCTGATCCTCCCGATCACGATGCTGCGCCACATGTTCACCAGCCCGCTGAACATGTACCTGCGCGACCGCGATCGTCCGAAGGGCGCGATGCGCGCCATGCCGAACCTCACCGAGACCTCGCTCGAGACCTTCGGCGCCAGCGTGGTGGAGGACTTCACCTGGAAGCAGCTCCTTGACACCGACGCCTGCACGATGTGCGGTCGCTGCACCAGCGTGTGCCCCGCCCACGCCACCGGCAAGCCGCTCGACCCGCGTGAGATCGTCCTGAAGACGGGTGAGGTCATGGCGGCCAGCGCCCCGCACGGCGCCGTCACCCCGCCGCTCAGCGTCGACAAGGAGATCACGATCTCCGCGAACTCGCTGTTCGAGCGCATCAGCGCCGAGGAGATCTGGTCGTGCACGTCGTGCCGCGCCTGCGACGAGATCTGCCCCGTCAACATCGAGATCCTCGACAAGATCCTCGACATGCGTCGCTATCTCTCGCTCATGGAGAGCAACTTCCCGAGCGAGCTGGGCAACGCCTACCGGGCCATGGAGAACCAGGGCAACCCGTGGGGCATGAACCAGGGCGAGCGTGCCGACTGGGCCGAGGGCCTCGAGGTCGACGTCGTCGACCCGGGCGACCCGTTCACCGCCGAGTACCTCTACTGGGTCGGCTGCGCCGGCTCGTTCGACGACAAGAACAAGAAGGTCACCCAGGCGATGGCCAAGCTGCTCCGTCGGGCTGGCATCAAGGTCGCCATCCTCGGCCCGAGCGAGATGTGCACGGGCGACTCGGCCCGTCGTAGCGGCAACGAGTACCTGTTCCAGATGCTCGCCCTGCCGAACATCGAGATGCTCAACGGCATGGGTGTCCGCAAGGTCATCACCCAGTGCCCGCACTGCTTCAACACCCTCGCCAACGAGTACCCGCAGCTCGGCGGCACCTACGAGGTCGTCCACCACACCCAGCTGCTCGAGAGCCTCATCTCGTCGGGTCAGCTCGATGTCAGCCAGGCGACGCTCGAGGAGCGGATCACCTATCACGACAGCTGCTACCTCGGCCGCCACAACGACGTCTACATGGCGCCGCGCAAGGTCGTGGGCAGCATCAAGGGCATCCAGCTCGTCGAGATGCAGCGCAACGGCACCAAGGGCATGTGCTGCGGCGCCGGTGGCGCCCGCATGTGGATGGAGGAGAACGTCGGCGTCAAGGTCAACGACGAGCGCGCCAAGGAGGCCCTGAGCACCGGGGCCACCCGCATCGCCACCGCCTGCCCGTTCTGCTACATCATGCTCGACGACGGGGCCAAGGCTGCCGGGGCCGAGGAGAGCGACGTCAAGGTCGCCGACATCGCGATCCACCTGCTCGACGCCATCGAGGCCGGCGAGCAGCGGATGGCCAACCCGGAAGCTCCGCTGAACGCTCCGTCGCCCGTCGCCGGCGACTGAGCCCACTCGACACCACCTGTCGCGCCGGCGTCGTCTCCTCGGAGGCGACGCCGGTGCCGCGTCAGGACACGTGTCGCCAACGGGCGATGCTCAGAGCGAGTTGAGGTTGTACTTGCTGGCCGTGGCGCCAGCCTGACCCTGGTACTTGCTCTTCAGGTCGGGGTGTCCGTACGGGCGCTCGGCCGGCTTGTCGAGCCGCTGGAACACGAGCTGGGCGATCTTCATCCCGGTGCGCAGCAGGATCGGGAGGTTCGAGACGTTCGAGAGCTCGAGCACCACGGTGCCGCGGAAGCCCGGGTCGATGAACCCTGCCGTGGCGTGCACCTGGAGGCCGAGTCGGCCGAGGCTGCTCTTTCCGTTGACCACGCCGACGATGTCGTCGGGGCAGCCGACCACCTCTGCGGTGTGTCCGAGGGCGAACTCACCCGGGTGGAGCACGAAGACCTCGCCGAGCGGGATGCTGACGGTCTCCATCAGCTGGGTCTGCTCCTCGAACGGGTCGATGTGGGTCAGGCGGCTGTTGCGCATCACCCGGAACTCGGTGCCGAGACGGACGTCGACGCTCGCCGGCTGGACGAGATCGGGGTCGTACGGGTCGAGCAGGATGCGGCCCGAGCCGAGGAGCTCGCGCAGGGTGCCGTCGGAGAGGATCACGGCGCCGAGACTAGTGCGACGGCTACGAGGCCCACCCGCTCCACGGAGTCACCGGCCAGCCGGAGGGCTATCCTGAGGCCGTTCTGCGGGTGTAGTTCAATGGTAGAACATCAGCTTCCCAAGCTGAGAACGCGGGTTCGATTCCCGTCACCCGCTCTGCGCGAAGCGCACCCTCGGTCACACGAATCGGGAGGAGCGAAGCGACGGCTCCCGTCACCCGCTCTGGCCGCAGGCCACACGCGGTCACACCAATCGGGAGGAGCACAGCGACGGCTCCCGTCACCCGCTCTGCGCGAAGCGCACCCTCGGTCACACGAATCGGGAGGAGCACAGCGACGCGCCACGCTGATCGCCCAACTGGCGAACGACGCAGGAGAGTACGCAGTCGAGGCCGGCACCGAGGAGCGGGAGGCACTGCGCCTCCATCAACTCCTCGGTGCCAGGGCCTGACCCGTCACGAGCAGGGCATCAGCCCTCGGGGATCAGACGGGCCGACGACGGGCGACGAGGGCGAGCGCCCCACCGACCATCAGGAAGCCGACGAGCAGCAGCGACGAGTTCACCGACGCGCCGGTCTCCGGGAGCACGCCACCAGGGACCGTGGTCGTGGAGTCTGCCTCGACCGTGAGGGTGCCGGCCACGTACGACTCGACGGCGGCTCCCCACGCCACTCCACCCCGACAGACGATGTCGTACACACCGGGCGGAGTGTCGGACGTGACCGGGTTACCGGTGCCATCGTCCGTGGTGCACACGGGAGCCTCGTAGAAGTCGACGGCAGAGCCGTCGCGGTCGTACGCACCTGCCCCAGTCACATCGGGTACGGCGCCGCCTGCCGTCATGGTGAGCGAGGGAGCGGTCACGGTGATGGTGGGCGGGCGGGGTCCACAGTCGACGGCCGGATCTCCGTTCTTGGAGAGAGTGCCGAGATGGAAGTGCGCCACCTCGGTGACGTCGGCGTCGTCGATGTCGTCGGTGCTCCCCGCGTAGCACCCGATGCTGTCGCTCGGGCCGGAGATGGTGAGATCGAGCACGACCGTGTCGAGCTGGATCGCGTCGACGACGCCGAGCACCCCACCGGTCTCGCTGTTACCGACGATCGTCCCGGTCACGTAGGCGTCACGCACCACGGCCGGTTCACCAAACCACGGGTCGTTGTATCCGATGACACCACCGACACCGTACGAGGTTGACGTGATGTCGACGTCACCGATCACGCTCTCGACGAGGACGGTCGTCGCTGCATCGCCGACGATGCCGCCCACCTCACCGTCGGAGACGAGCGTCACGTCCACTCGGACATCACTGACGACGGACACACCCGACACGTCCGAGTCAATGACGCCGGCAATACCACCGATCTCGTAACCGTAGGTCGCCTCGGGACCGGTGATGGTCCCCTCAACCTTGAGGTGATCGAGCCGTACCGGCCTGAAGGCCTCGCCGACGATGCCACCCACGGCGCGAGCGCCCGACACGGTGGCGCCCGTGGCCCTGAGATGGTGGAGGGATGAGTCGGCGGCGTAGCCGACAACCGCTCCGACGAGTTCGTCTCCCTCCGCCAGGAAGGAGTCGAACGCTCCCGTCACGGTCGGGTCGATCAGCGTCAAGTGGTGAATCGAGGCATTCGACACGTGACCGAAAAGGCCGAGGTAGTCGGTGTCCGTGCCGATGATGGTGAGATCGGAGATCGAGTGCGACCCGCCGTCGTAGTTCCCCTCGAACGCCGTCGACGCGTTGCCGATCGGCGTGTGGTTGCTGCTGCCAGCGCCCGGAGCCGGGAGTGTGATGTCGGCAGTCTGCTCAAAGTCGCAGATCCACATGGCGCTCTCGGCCGACAGGGTCTCGAGGTCGGCGACAGTGGCGATCTGGTACGGCGCTGCGGCCGAGCCGTCCCCACCGCTGAATCCAGCGTCGTAGCCCCCACACATCGCTGCCGACGCCGTACCAGGCACGGCCAGGCCCATGCCGACGACGGCCAGGACGCCCGCCGCCAGCACGGAGGCCGAACGCCCACGAGGGCCCTCCCCTCGGATCGTTCGTGAGCGACGTCCGTCGATCTGTTGCAGAGTCATCCGATGACCTCTCCTTCTCGAGGCGCTCGACCCACCGAACACCTGTGACAGTGATGGGACAGTAAGGGCGCTCTCCTTCGCCGTGGTCAGGACTGCCCACCGTTTGGACGGTGGGCGCAGAGGAATGGACGATCGTCCATTCCTCGTGGTGGACAGACCCACCGCACCTGCCGACGCGAGCGCGAGACTGCGCCCATGCAGCGCACCCTCGTGAACCCGGCGACGGGCGAGCCGTTCCTGACCCTGACCGACTCGAGCGTCAGCGAGGTCGACGCCCGGGTCACGGCCGCAGCGGCCGCGGGCCGAGAGTGGGGATCCGCCACACCCTCCGTCCGGAGCGCCGTGCTGCTGCGCCTCGCCGACCTCGTCGAGTCGCACGCCGACGAACTCGCCCGGCTCGACGTCGAGGAGACCGGCAAGCCGTGGACGGTGATGCGCGACGGCGAGATGCCCTTCGCCATCGACAACCTGCGCTTCTTCGCCGCCTCCGCACGCAGCCTCCACGGCACGGCCGCCGGGGAGTTCAGTACCGGCTACACGTCGATGCTGATGCGCCGTCCCGCCGGGACCGTTGCCGCGATCACGCCATGGAACTTTCCGTTCATCATGGCGGTGTGGAAGGTCGGCGCCGCTCTCGCTGCCGGCTGTTCGGTCGTCCTCAAGCCAGCACCGACCACGCCGAGGTCATCCATACGCTTGGCCGAACTGGCCCTCGACGCAGGCCTTCCCGCCGGTGCCCTCTCCGTCGTCACAGGCGATGCCGAGGTCGGCGAGGCACTCGTGACCCACCCGCTCGTCGACATGATCACGGTCACCGGAAGCTCCGCCACCGGGCGACGGATCATGCGGCTCGCCGCCGACCGGCCGGCTCGGGTCCACCTCGAACTCGGGGGCAAGGCCCCCCTGCTCGTGTTCGCCGATGCCGACCTCGAGTCGGTCGCCGGAGCAGCAGCGATGGCCGCGTCGTACAACTCCGGCCAGGACTGCACCGCGGCGACACGCGTCTATGTCGAGCGCTCCGTGCACGACCAGCTCGTCGAGGCGATCCGGGAGTCACTCGACTCGATCCGCATCGGCGACCCTGACGACCCGACCACCGACATCGGGCCGCTCATCTCGGCGACGCACCGCGACCGGGTGGCCGGCTTCGTGGATCGCGCGCGCAGCGGAGGCGCTCGTGTCGTGACCGGCGGGACCGCTCCCGATCGGCCGGGGTTCTTCTACCGACCGACACTGGTCACAGGTGCCGACCAGCGCAGCGAACTCGTCCAGGACGAGGTCTTCGGCCCCGTCCTCGCCGTCCTCCCCTTCGACGGCGAGGCTGACGCGATCTCACTCGCCAACGACTCGGCGTACGGTCTCGCGTCATCGGTCTGGACCGGAGCGGTCGACCGCGGCCTACGCGTCGCCCACCAACTCAGGGCCGGCGTGACATGGGTGAACGACCACCTCCCGATCGCGAGCGAGATGCCCCATGGCGGACGCGGAGCGAGCGGCTTCGGCAAGGACATGGGCCACGACGCCGTCCTCGACTTCACCCTCGGTCACCACGTCATGGTCAAGCACGCCCAGCCAGCCGACCGCAGCGGTTTCCGACCCGCCTGACCGACAGCGGTGGTGGTGTGATCGGCGAGATCCGCCGCCACGATGTCGACCATGGCACGCGTCTGCACCTATCTCAACTTCCAGGGCACCACCGAGGAAGCCTTCACCTTCTACAAGAACGTCTTCGGGACCGAGTTCCTCGGCCCCATCATGCGCGTCGGTGACGCACCTCAGCCCGGGATGCCCGAGCTGGGCGAGGCCGAGAAGGAGATGGTCATGCACGTCGCACTCCCGATCATCGCCGGACACGTGCTGATGGGCACCGACTTCGTCGAGTCGTTCGGCCACACGCTCGAGCGCGGCAATGGACACTCGATCATGGTCGAGACCGACACCCGTGAGCAGGCTGACGCCCTGTACACAGCCCTCTCCGAGGGAAGCACCGACGCTCCGGGAATGAACGAGATGTTCTGGGGCGACTACTGGGGCACCACGGTCGACCGCTTCGGCGTGCGCTGGATGGTCAACCTCCCCGCCGCGCAGGGCTGACCCACGGCGGACGGGACGCTCCTCTCCGACCGATGCCAGACTCAGGACATGGTCATCCGCCGAGGCGCGACATCCACACGTCGAGGCATCGTCCGCACGGCGGTGCTCGCCGTCGTCCTCGTCCTGTTGTCCGGTGGGTCGGCAGAGGCGCACGGCGGAACTGCCGACGCCACCAACTACTCGAGCAGGTTCACCGACACCGGACCCGATGGCCTCGATTGGGTCGTCCGCGGGGGTGACTCGCTCCTCGAACTGACCAACCGGACGGGCAAGGTGCTCGTGGTCCACGGTTATCAGGACGAGCCGTACCTCGAGTTCCGCACCGACGCCACGGTCTGGGTCAACATGCGTTCACCAGCGCGCTACCAGAACACGACGAGGTACGCGACGGAGCCGCTTCCCCCTGAGGCCGATGCGACTGCAGAGCCGGAGTGGGTCCAGGTCGCATCCGACGCGACCTACTCCTGGCACGACCACCGCATCCACTGGATGTCGCCGCTCCTCCCCGAGGGCGTCGACGCCGACCCCTCTCTCGACCAGCGCATCCTCGACTGGACCATCCCCCTCACGGTCGGAGGTGTCGACGCTGCGGCCATCGGCGAACTGTGGTGGATCGCACCGTCACCGTGGTGGCCACCCGTCATGTTCCCGGCCATCGTCCTGTTCCTGATCGCGATCGTGGCCGTCGTTCGCACGGCACCGACCGATGACGGCGCACTGTGGCCGGGTGCATCTCGCCCCGTCGTCGTCATGATCGGTCTCGTGGCCGTCGCCAACATCATCCGCGTCGTCGACGACATGAGCGCGTCGATCGCGTCCGTCGGCGAGCAGGTCACCATCTCGATCGGGACGATCGTCAGTCTCGCTGCGATCGCAGCACTGTGTCGGGCAGCATGGCGAGGGACCGGCGGCGGCCACCTCGCGCTCGTGGGAGCGGGTCTCGCGATGATGCTGATCTTCGGTGGCGAGGCCACCGACATGCTCACCGCATCACAGATCACCACAGAACTTCCCGTCTGGGTCAGGCGATGGACGATCGGTGTGTCGTACGCGCTCATCGTCCCGACAACTGTGGTAGCGATCGCCGCCGCGCGACACTTCGCAGCGCACTATCGAGCTCGGCCCGTCAGCGTTCCCGGTCGCGTCACGGCCGAGGGAGCGGATTCGACTTCCCGCAATGAATCGGCGTCGGAGATGCCACAATGACCGCGTGAACTCCTCGTCGGTCCGTACGGGACGACCGATCCCCTCCGCCCGGCGTTATCTCGGTGCGATCGTCCTCACGGTCGCCCTCGGTTCGCTCGTCGCGATCACCCTGGCCGGCGGAGCCTTGTCGAACGTCCTGTCCGGCGCTGAGTCGGACGTCGACCAGTTTCTCGAGGCCAGTGTTCTCGACGAGTTGCTGCGTTCGGCCAACCAGCAGGGTGAGAGCCTCTCGATCGAGTTCCAGCATGCCCGCGACGACGTGGAGCAGGTGCGGAACGAGACCCTCCGCATCCTCGAGAACCCCGAGCCGGTCGATCCGAGCGAGGCCGAGCGATACGTCCTCACGCCGGAGGGCAGTTACGTCACGAAGGCCGTCGACGACGGGGCGGCGATGTACTACAGCGCCATCAACGAGATTGGCCCCGAGCAGAGGGAGAAGGCCCTCCAGTTCAGCCGACTCGATCCTCTGCTCCGGTACATCATCGAGGCCAATCCCCTCGTGTCCCAGGCGTACGTGAACACCTACGACACGCTCCTCCGCCTGTACCCCAACTTCCCGGTCATCGATGTCCTTCCGCCCGCCAGCGACGTCAGGGACTTCAACTTCTTCTATCTCGCTGACGCCGAGAACAACCCGGCCCGGAACACGCTCTGGACCCCCGTGTACGTCGATCCGGTCGGCCAAGGGTGGATCACCTCGGTCATCTCACCCGTCTACAGGGGCGACACGCTCGAAGCGGTCGCCGCCCTCGACATCCGCGTCCAGAAACTGGTCGACGAGATCCTCGACGACGTCCAGCCCTTCGGCGGCTACTCGGCCCTCATCGACGACAACGGCATCATCGTCGCCATGCCGAGCCAGATGGAGGCCATCCTCCAGCTCGATGAGGTGACCGACGTCGATTACAGCGAGTACATCTACAGCGACACCTTCAAGAGCGACGACTTCGACATCGACCTCCGGGAGGACACTGCCGAACTCGCTGCCGCCCTCGCGACACCGACTGGCGTCCAGCGCCTCAACGTCGGTGACTCAGAATCGTTCGTCGCGTGGGACACCATCGTCGGAACCGGCTGGAGGGTCGTCACGATCACTCCGTTGTCCGGAGTGGCCGGGATCTACGAGCCGGGCGATCGCACCAGCGACGCGACGCGCACGGCGTTCGCCATCATGGTCGGGGCATTGATCGTCGTGATCGCCGGCATCTTCGCGTGGCTGTTCTCCTCCACCCGTCGGATCACCAACCAGTTCGTCGCCATCGATCGCGCCACGGCGCGCATCGCAGACGGTGACTTCCACCCGACCCTCCCATCGGCGCCGATCTCCGAGATGGAGAGCACGGGCTCGAAGATCCTCGAGATGGGATGTCGGCTCGATCGCGCCCAGTCGGACCTGCGTGAGCGGGCCGAACAACTGCGTGCCAACGAGCGGCGATATCGAGCGATCTTCGCCAACGTGGCCGAAGCCGTCCTCACCGTGGGTGCCGACGGCATGATCATCGATGCCAACGACGCAGCCGTCGCACTGTTCGGGGGGAGCCTCGAGGGCCGCTCCGCGCGGGCCGGACTGCACACCGACATCTGGTCGAAGCCGGGTCGACACGTCGTCGAACTCGCCGCTCCCGCAGGCGCTCCTCGCGTCCTCGAGTTCAACGTCACGGCGACGGCCATGCACGGGGACGACCGCGATGTGCTCGGTTTCACCGTCTCGGTCCGCGACCTCACGAGCGAGATCGATGCGGCCCGGCTCCTGGAGGACGCACGGGAGGACGCTGAACGCACCGCTCGCCTGAAGGACAGCCTGCTCAGCTCGATGAGTCACGAGATCCGCACGCCGATGAACGGCGTCATCGGCATCCTCTCCCTCATGGCCGATGGTGAACTCCCTCCCACGGCCCGCCAGCAACTCGACGTCGCCCGTCGCTCGGCCGAGGATCTCCTCGTCCTCCTCAACGACGTGCTCGACCTCGCCAAACTCGACGCCGAGCAGGTCAGCGTGAGCCCTCGGTCGGTGCGCCTTGCTGATCTCGTACGCGGTGTCGTTCAACTGCACCAGCCGTTGGCCGACGAGCAACGCGACGTCGTGCTGGTCGACATCGCACGTGACGTCCCGGAATGGGTGGTCATCGACCCGACCCGCGTCCGACAGGTGCTGATGAACCTGCTGAACAACGCACTCAAGTTCACACGCGAAGGTTCGGTCACGCTGCGTCTCCACTCCACGGGCTCGAGTGACGACGGCACCTTCGACCTGCGCTGCGAGGTGGCCGACACCGGCACCGGTATCGCTGCTGAGATGCAGTCGATCCTCTTCCAGCCCTTCACACAGGTCGACCCGCTCGACGCTCGCAAGTACCCGGGAACCGGACTCGGGCTCGCCATCGTCAAGCGCCTCGTCGAACTGATGGGCGGCCAGGTCGGCCTGCACAGCGCCATCGGCCGTGGCTCGGTGTTCTGGTTCACC
>JBEBDM010000243.1:0-2591 GCA_041156905.1 Actinomycetota bacterium
GTCGTGGGCCTGACGATCGTCACGTTCGTGACCCGCTCGCTCTTCTTCGTCCTTCCCCCGAGCGTGCGCATCCCCCCGGCGGTCGAGCGCGCCCTTCGCTTCGCCCCGGCGTGCGCGCTCACCGCGATCATTACCCCGACCATGTTCGCCCGGAGCGGCGCCGTGTTCATCAGCTGGCACAACCACCATATGTGGGCGCTCCTCGCAGCCACGGCCTTCTTCGTCTGGCGTCGGAACCTGATGTGGGCGATGGTCGTCGCGATGGCGGTCTTCACCGTCCTGCGACTCTGGGGCTAGGGCTCCTCCCGAGCGGACCCAGCCGCACGTCAGCCGACGAGCGCGTCGAACAGCAAGCGATGGATGCGCGGCCGGATGACCGGACGGATCCAGCCCTGCTCGTCGATGATGGCCGTCGGCGCGAACAGCACGGTCGCCGTCGATGCGAGGTCGAACTCCCACCACGCGGTCGGACCCCCATGACCGACACGGACCCCTCGCAGATACCCCTCGGTCTCCTCGCACGGGCACGCGATGGTGAGTCCGGCGGCGTACTTGAACATCTCCATGTCGGGGTCGACCGTGATCATCGCCTCGAGCGACTCGGGCGACAGACGCTCGGTGAAGGCCCAGTGGAAGAGTGGGGCGATCACCGAGATGTCGGAGGAGATGCCACCGGCGGAGAAGCCGCCACCCCGGTAGTCGCCCTCACCCGGATGGTGGTTCGGGGCGCCGGGCGCAGCGAGTTCCTCATCGATGGTGATCTCGACGCCCGCCTCGTCGGCGAGGGCGCGCATCGCGTCCTGCCACGCGACACCCGACGCCCGTTCGAGCGCCCAGCTGAGGATCGCGTACCCGATCCTCGAATAGCCGAACCCCTTCCCCGGCTCGGCGTTCAACTCGCCGGTCGCCATCCATGCACGCACGTCGGCACCGATGTCGACCTCGCTCGGCCACGAGCCCATCGTCTCCTTCGAGTCGTACGAGGGCGGAATCCCACTGCGGTGCATGGCGAGCATGTGCAGCGTGATCTCGTCACCGTGAGGGATCTCGGGAAGGTAGGTCGACACCGGGTCGTCGAGACCCACCAGGCCCTCCTCCACGAGGGTCATCAGCCAGACGACGTTGAGTGTCTTGCTCATGCTGTACCAGCGGATGTCGCGCTCGTCCTCGGAGAGACGTACGCCTCCGTCTGGGGTCCAGCGCACGTGGATCTGATCACCCTCTGCCGTCACCCCCACCACGTCGAGCAGGTCGATGCCGCGCTCCTCATAGGCCGCGACCTGACCGCGCACCTCCTCGGTGAGCATCTCGATCATCCTGGCCTCGCGCTCCTCCCTCGTGCGCACGACAGGTTCTGCTGTCGTGCTCGTCGGCGCTGCGGTCGTGGACACGACGGTCGACTCGACGGCGGCAGTGCTCGACGGTCCGAGCGAGCCGACGGGAACCACGCCCGTGGTGGCACTCGAGGTCGTCGACGACTCACCGCACGCAGTGGCGACGAGGACGGGCACGAGCGCAGCGACGACAAGCGCACGACGGAGCATCAGAAGCCCACCTTCCGGCCGCCGAAGTAGGTGGCCACGACACGGGCGCGCAGGATCGCGTCAGGTGGACCGGCGAACGGATCGGAGTCGAGCACGATGAGATCGGCCATCAAGCCCTCGCGGATCATGCCGACCTGCCCCTCGAGGAAACTTGCCCACGCCGACTCGCGGGTCGCATGCCCGACGGCCTGCTCGAGCGGCAGCGCGTTGTCGGGGCGATGCGGCGGGAGTTCGGGACTCGACGGCGACTTGCGCGTGGAGGCGATGTACATGTTCTCGAGCGGGTCGTGTGGAGCGGTCGGCGTGTCGGTTCCGAAGGCGAGGGTCGTGCCGGCAGCGAGGAACTCCCGCCATGCGAAGCCGAGCTGGGCCCGCGGGTCGCCGAGCATCGCACCCCAGTTGCTGTAGATCGCCGGGTCGATGTGCACCGGCTGCATCGAGGCAGTGACACCGAGCGGGGCGAGGCGAGGGATGTCGGCCGAATCGACGTACTCGAGGTGCTCCACACGGTGGCGGCGCTCGCGGGGCGGGTTCACCGACTGGGCATGTTCGATGGCGTCGAGTGCGATGCGGACCGCCCTGTCGCCGATCGCGTGGAGCGCGACCTGTAGCCCCGCCGCGTCGGCCGCCGAGACGACCCGTGTCAACGACTCGGCGTCCCAGATCGGTTCGCAGTTCGTGCCCGTGGTGTACGGCTCGAGCAGTGCCGCCGTGCACCCGTCGATCGTGCCGTCGACGATGCACTTGATCCCGACCACACGCACGAGTGACTCGCCGCCCTCGGCCGCGAGCTTCGCGGCTCGGGCGACCTGGGCGAGTTCGACCTCGGGGTCGTCGTCACGGTCGATGAACCAATGGCCGGCGATCCGCAACGTCAACGCACCCTCGGTCTCGGCCGTTCGGGCCGTGGAGAGACCCGCCTCGTCGAAGGCCATGTCGACACAGGTGGTCACGCCCGACGTGTTGTACGCCGAAACTGTGGCGTCGAGGTGACGGCGCCGGTCGGGCGCCCCTGTCCGGGCGAGAAGCGACCACACGTAGTTGACG
>JBEBDM010000244.1:0-5060 GCA_041156905.1 Actinomycetota bacterium
CGGCAGACGGTGAGGCGGTCGTCCAGCACCCAGAGTCCGGCGAGCCGGTCTGGGTCGACGAAGGGGGAGTGACCTGCCGTCGGTGGAACTGGCGTCAGACCACGCGCACGGCGATCTCGGACGCGACCGTCGACGTGGGCTTCATCATCGATTCGCTCGACGCTCCCGGGCACGGCGGGGCGCGAGCAGCCGGCGAGGTCCTGGCGTCGATCCTCCCGGGAGCGCTGGTGCGCGAGGTGTCCGCGGGATGACGGACCAGGGAGGCGGATCAGTCGCGGGTGATTCGCAGCTTCGCGACGGAGCCGTCGGCCAGTGTCCACTCGAGATGGGCGCTCGTGGTGCGGCCTTCGGCGACGGCGGTGATCGTCCGGGTCGCCGTTGGCGCCATCGACGAGTGGTGGCGGCTCGTGTCACGAACGTGGATCACGGTGTGGTCGGTGGCGAGATGCCACCACTCGGCCTCGAAACGGTGGTACGAACCGTCTCCGTGCCGACCGCGGATGACCACCGGACCTGCGTGCCCGTGAACGCCGGCCTCCTCGCGCTGCTCGATCACGAGCGCGACATCGTCGGGGTGGACCCACTCGGCGGCCTGCATCCCGAGGAACTGGACCGACGGGATCCCGGTCACGTACTCGAACGCCGGACTCGCATACACGACGCCGTCGGCGGGGTGCAGGATCATCGCTGCGTCGCTGGAGTGTTGCAGCACCATGTCCTCGAACGCTCGCACCTGAATCCCCTCCGTCTCACGAACAGCGTCATACTGCCACGTAGCGTGGCCAACGACCACACCGAACGGCGAGACTGAATGGCATTCGTCCTCGCCCTCGCCTCGGCGTTCGTCTACGGGACGGGCGACTGGTTCGGTGGTCACGCTGCCCGACGGCGGCCGAGCATCGGGGTCGCCGCCATCGGTCAGTCGATGAGCCTCGTCCTCGTCGCTCTCGCCGTGCTGCTCGGGAGTGCGTCCGTTCCTGACGCCGGCACATGGGGTTGGTCGGCAGCCGGGGGTGTTCTCGGCGCACTCGGGATCGCGGGTCTCTACCACGGCTTCGCCATCGGTGACGTCAGTGTCGTGGCTCCCGTGTCGGCGGTCGTGGGAGCCGTCCTCCCGGTCGTTGCAGGACTCGTTCTCGGTGATCGCCCGGGGGCCCTTGCGCTCGGGGGCATCGTCCTGGCCGTGGCCGCCATCGCCCTCGTGAGTGGCGCCCTCGGCCGGTCGTCGACGGTCGAGTGGAGGATCGTCGCCCTGGCCGCCGCCGTGGGTGCGTGCTTCGGATCGCTTTTCGTCTGCCTCGAGCGTGCCGACGGTGATTCGGGCATGTGGCCGCTGCTGGTGATGCGCCTCGTGTCGGTCCCGATGCTGCTCCTGCTCCTCCCGCGCCGCCGGTCGGGGGAGCGCGGAGGCGACAGTCGCTCACTGGTGCTGTCGCTGGTGGCGGGCACGTTCGACATGGCCGCGAACGTGCTCTATCTCCTGGCCGTGCGAGAGGGGATGCTGTCCCTCGTCGCGGTGATCGCCTCGCTGTATCCGGCGGCGACGGTGGCACTGGCCGCAGGCGTCGACGGCGAGCGCGTCTCCCGCCCTCAGCTGATCGGTCTGATGGTGGCTGCAGCAGCGCTGGTGATGGTCACGCTGTCGCGTTCGTAAGCGGCTCGGCGCTGTCGGCCACGAGCTGACTCTCCCGGGCGGCGGCGGCGAAGATGCCCTTGCTCATCAGGCTCGGCTCGGCCTTGCGGCGAGTGAGGTACACGCGCTGGCGGGCCCGGTGGATGCCGGGGTCGTCGGGTGCCGCCCATCCGGCCAGGTCGGCGAGGTGACAGGCGAGTCGGAGGTCGGCGTCGACCACGGCCTGCTCCGCCCGCTGGATCAGGACGTCGGCCCCTCCGGCCAGTTCAGCGATGACCCCGGCGAGGTGAGCGTCGGGGGAGGGCTTGAGGCGCGAGGCGGCTCCGTCCCACCAGCCACCGAACTGCCGCCAGACGTTGTGGATCACGAACTCCGGCTCGTCGTAGAACGGCCGGAGATACGGCTTGGCGAGTGTGTCGTCGTCGACCCGGACCGTGTGGATGATCGTGTCGAGGGTGGCGCCGGCGTTCATCATCGCGACGACCTCGGCGACGAGGTCCTCGAGGGCAGTGGCGACCTCGTCGAGGACCCTCGAGATGCGCTCGGCGCCCTCGATCGGCAGTCCGTGGGCGGGGAGCAACAGCTCGGCGCCCATCGACGCCATCTCGCGCAGTGCCGCTGCCCACTCGATGGGGTAGCGCTGGACCTTCTGGGGGTTGCCCGCGTTCGGGAAGTTCCAGATCAGGAAGTCGCCTGTGGCGAGCGCCTTGCGGGCGGGCATCCATGCCCACAGGTGGTCGTCGGTCTCGCCGCGGGCGTGTCGCATCTCGACGACCTCGTCGCCGATGGTCACGACATGGGACTCCGAGAACGTCTCCGACGGCCGGAGTGTCGCCGCCGGCAAGAAGCGGCGGGCGTTCGCCGGCACCTCGACCGACATGCCCGAGCCAGCGTCGCCGACCGTCAGGTTGAGGTCGCCCGACACGCCACCGAACTGCCGGTTGTTGATGATCAGGTTCCAGTTGTTGGTGAACGCATAGCGGTCGAGGCGGTGGGCGACGTTCTCGTGACCGACCACGACCGGCGAGTCGGCGGCGAACGCGGTGCTCCCACCGACGTGGTCAGCGTGGCCGTGCGTGTAGACGAGGTGACTCACGCGCTCGCCCGACCAGCCACGCAGGGCTTCGCGGACGGCGCCTCCGGTCATCACGCCGGAGGCGTCGAAGCACACCAGCCCCTCGCCGGTACGGACCGCGACGCAATGGCTGAAGCTCTCGACCATCGCGATGCCGTCGGCGACCTCGCTGAGTTCGTTGGTCGTCCGGTTGACGGGCTGGTCGGCGTGACCGCTGTCGATGATCCGCGACGAGAGGCCGAGAAGGTCAGCCATGGTTCCCCCTGATGTTGCCGGACGGGCTGGTCGGTGACGCGTGCTCTGTCAGCGGGGGAGTCCGAGGACCCGATCGCCGAGGATGTTGCGCATCACGTTCGAGGTGCCGCCCATGATCGTGTAGCCGGGAGCGTAGGCGAGACCCTTGCCCACGTCGTCCCACAGGGTGGCCTCCATGCCGAGCGTGGCGAAGACGAAGTCGGCGACCTTGGCCTCGTGCTCGGTGCAGAAGCACTTCGTGGCGGCGCTGAAGCCGGCAGGCGCCTGGCGCAGGACCTCGCGCACGACGAGGATGCGGCCGAGGCGGTAGCCGATCTCGAGATCGGAGATGGTCTGGCGCACGGTGGGGTCGGAGGTGTCGGCGCGCTCGCGGGCCATGACGTAGAGCGCGTAGTTGCTCACGAGTCGGTCGATGCCTCCACGCTCGTGTTCGAGCTGGCGCATCGTCTGCTTGAAGGCGGCACCCTCCTCGCCGACGAGGTTGGCCGCCGGGACGCGCACGTCGGTGAAGAAGACCTCGCTGAAGTGCCGGTTGGTGGTCATGTCCTTGATCGGGCGGACCTCGATGCCGGGCGTGTCCATCGGGACGATGATCTCGCTGATCCCGGCGTGCGGAGGGCCTTCCTTGCGCGTGCGGCAGATCAGGTAGCAGTAGTCGGCGACGGCGCCGAAGCTCGTCCAGATCTTCTGTCCGTTGATGACGTACTCGTCACCCTCGAGCACCGCCGAGGTGACGAGGCTGGCGAGGTCGGAGCCAGCGTTGGGCTCGCTCATCCCGATGCACCAGGTCGACTCGCCGGCGACGATCCCCGGCATGAACTCGGCCTGCTGGTCGGCCGTGCCGTAGGCGAGCAGGGCAGGGCCCATCTGACGATCGGCGAACCACGAGGCGGCGATCGGCGCACCGGCCTTGATCATCTCCTCGCCCACGATCAGGCGGTCGATGGCGGGCTGGGCCTTGCCGCTGTACTCGTTGTCGGGCCAGGTCATGCCGATCCAGCCGCGCGCCCCGAGCTCGCGGGAGAACTCCTTGGAGAAGCCGTTGATCCAGGAGTCGTTGTGCCGGCCGAACCGGGCGACGGCATCTGCGGCCACGCGGGCGGCCTCGGCCCGCAGCGCCTGCTGTTCCGGGGTCCAGGAGAAGTCCATCAGCGGCGATGCTACGGGCGGACGTCGCAGCGTGCCGCATCGCGGCTATGGTGTACAAGTCGAATACAAGTTGCAGCGGAAGGTACGTGCGATGAGCAAGATCAAGGTGGCAAAGCCGATCGTCGAGATGGACGGCGACGAGATGACCCGCATCATCTGGCAGTTCATCAAGGACAAGTTGATCCTCCCGTACCTCGACGTCGAGCTCGACTACTACGACCTCTCGATCGAGCACCGCGACGCGACCGACGACCAGGTGACCATCGACTCGGCGAACGCCACCAAGAAGCACGGCGTGGCCGTCAAGTGCGCCACGATCACCCCCGACGAGGCCCGTGTCGAGGAGTTCGGCCTGAAGAAGATGTGGAAGAGCCCGAACGGCACGATCCGCAACATCCTCGGCGGCGTGATCTTCCGTGAGCCGATCGTGATCTCCAACATCCCGCGTCTCGTCCCGGGCTGGACCAAGCCGATCGTCATCGGCCGCCACGCCCACGGCGACCAGTACAAGGCCACCGACTTCAAGGTGCCGGGCGCGGGTCGGGTCACCATGACCTACGTGCCCGCCGATGGTGGCGCCCCGGTCGAGATGACCATCGCCGACTTCGGTGCCGACGGCGGCGTGGCGATGGGCATGTACAACTTCAACGACAGCATCCGCGACTTCGCCCGCGCCTCGCTGCGGTACGGCATCCTGCGCAACTACCCGGTGTACCTCTCGACGAAGAACACGATCCTCAAGGGCTACGACGGCCAGTTCAAGGACATCTTCGAGGACGTCTACCAGAACGAGTTCAAGGCCGAGATGGACGCCCTGGGTCTCACCTACGAGCACCGCCTCATCGACGACATGGTCGCCTGCGCGATGAAGTGGGAGGGCGGCTACGTGTGGGCCTGCAAGAACTACGACGGCGACGTGCAGAGCGACATCGTCGCCCAGGGCTTCGG
>JBEBDM010000245.1:0-5440 GCA_041156905.1 Actinomycetota bacterium
CTCGGCTGCCGAGCACACGATGGCGCTGCTCCTCGCCCAGGCTCGCAACGTGCCCCAGGCGCATGCCGCCCTCGTGGCCGGTCGCTGGGAGCGCAGCAAGTGGGAGGGCGTCGAGCTCGCCGACAAGACCCTCGCGGTGATCGGTCTCGGCCGGATCGGCAAGCTCGTCGCCGACCGCGCCAAGGCCTTCGGTATGCGGCTCGTTGCCTACGACCCCTTCGTGTCGTCCGACAAGGCGCGCACGATGGGCGTCGAGTTGATGTCGCTCGACCAGGCGGTCGCCGAGGCCGACTTCCTCACGGTCCACCTGCCGAAGACCAAGGAGACGACCGGTCTCATCGGTCGCGACCTCCTGCTCAAGGCCAAGCCGACCCTTCGGGTGATCAACGTCGCTCGTGGAGGCATCGTCGACGAGGCGTCGCTCGCCGAGTGCATCCGCGACGGGATCATCGCCGGCGCCGCGCTCGACGTGTTCGAGACCGAGCCCACCACCTCGTCGCCGCTGTTCGGCCTCGACTCGGTGGTCGTGACCCCGCACCTCGGCGCCAGCACCCGTGAGGCGCAGGACAAGGCCGGCGACACGATCGCCGACATGATCCTCCTGGCACTCGCGGGCGACTTCGTGCCCTTCGCCGTCAACGTCGATGCGGCCGAGGCTAGCGAGGCCCTGCGCCCGTACCTCCCGCTCGCCGAACGTCTCGGCCGGATGTTCGCCTCGCTCGTGGGCGGCAGCCCCGACGTCCTCGAGGTGTGCGTCGAGGGCGACATCGCCGCCCACGACACGCGGATCCTTAGCCTCTCGGCGATGAAGGGATACTTCTCGGCGATGAGTGACGAGGCCGTCACCTACGTCAACGCTCCGTCGATGGCTCGTCAGTACGGACTCGAGGTCCGCGACTCCAAGAGCGCCGTGCAGAACGACTTCGTGAACCTCGTGACGATCCGCGGTGGCGGGCACAGCATCGCGGGCACGGTCGTCGGTCGCCGCGCCGAGATGCGCGTGGTCGCCGTCGACGAGAACCGCTTCGACGTGCCCCCTGCCGATCACATGCTGATGGTGAAGAACGACGACCGCCCGGGAGTGATCGGACTCGTCGGGACACTGCTCGGTGCAGCCGGCGTGAACATCGCCGACATGGACGTCGGACGGACAGCGGTGCCCGGAACGGCCGTCATGCTGATCGCCCCGACCGACGTGGTGTCCGAGACGGTGCTCGCCGAACTCCGTTCGGCGCCCGGCATCACGTCGGTGGTGCAGCTCGCCGGCTGAGCGCGTCGCGGGTGCGCAGGGCCTCGGCCCGGGCGGCGCTGGCGAAGTCGTCACCACGTGAGGCGTAGAGGATCGCCCGCGAGGAGTTGACGACCATCCCGAAGCCGTCGGCGGTGGCGCCGGCAGCGACGGTGGCATCGACGTCGCCGCCCTGGGCGCCGACTCCCGGGACGAGCAGCGGGAGATCGTCGACCTCGGCGCGGACGCGGGCGAGCTCCTCCGGATACGTCGCACCGACCACGAGCCCGCAGTCTCCGATGGCGTTCCACTCGTGGGCGACCCGTCGTGCGACGTGCAGGTAGAGCGGGTCGCCGTCGACGACGAGGGACTGGAAGTCGCCGCTGCCCGGGTTGCTCGTACGACACAGGACGAACACGCCGCCGTCGGGGTGACGGAGGAACGGCTCGACGCTGTCGCCCCCGAGGTACGGGTTGACCGTCACCACGTGGGCGCCGTAGCGGTCGAATGCCTCGCGGGCGTACTGCTCGGCCGTGCTGCCGATGTCGCCGCGCTTGGCGTCGAGCACGAGCAGGGTGTCGGGGTGCTCGCTGCGCACGTGGGCGCAGAGCTGCTCGAGTTCGCGTTCGGCTCCGACCGCGGCGAAGTACGCGATCTGGGGCTTGAAGGCGCAGACCGCATCGGCGGTCGCGTCGATGATCTCCTTGCAGAAGTCGAGGACCGAACCACGCACGACGTCGGGGAAGCGCGACGGATCGGGGTCGAGTCCGACGCACAGCATCGAACCCGAACGCTCCCACGCACCACGGAGGTGCTCGTGGAACCCCATCAGTCCTCGACGGTGATGGCCGCCGTCGGGCACATGTCGGCCGCCATGCGGACCTTGTCGTGGACGGCCTCGTCGGGGTTCTCCTGGAGGACGTACAGATAGCCGTCCTTGCGCACCTCGAACACCTCGGGGCACACCTGCATGCATGCGCCGGTGCTGGCGCACACGTCGTAGTCGACGCTCACCTTCATGATCGCTCCTCTCCCTCTCGGCCGTGGGTCCGGCCGATCGGTCACACCCGAACGGTAGTCGCGCGGTGGCGCCTCAGGCCTGCTGGCGCTCGTGCGCACTCAGCACGGCGCGCAGCGCGGCCGTGATGGTGCTCGGGTCGGTACCGACGCCCCACTTGACCTGGCCAGTCGAGGCCGTGGTCTCGACGTATGCGACCGCCATCGCCTCGGAGCCCTGTCCGATGGCGTGCTCGCTGTAGTCGAGCACGTCGATGCTGCTCGCGAGGCCGGAGCGCAGGGCGTGGACGAAGGCGTCGATCGGGCCGTTGCCCTCACCCGTCACGGTGCGGTGCTCGCCGTCGACCACCAACTGGGCCGTGATGCTCGTGCGACCCTCGCTGTTACTGCGCAGCTCGTGGCTGGAGAGGGTGCACCGCGGTTCGGTCGGGAGATACGTGGTCTTGAACGCCTCCCACATCACGACGGGGCTGATCTCGGTGCCCGAGTCCTCGGTGATGTGCTGGATGTTGCGCGAGAACTCGACCTGGAGCCGACGCGGCAGGTCGAAGCCGTGCTCGGTCTTCATCAGGTAGGCGACGCCACCCTTGCCGCTCTGGCTGTTGACGCGGATGACCGCCTCGTAGTTGCGGCCGAGGTGCTTGGGGTCGAGCGGCAGGTACGGGACACCCCATACCGGGTACTCGCCACCGTTGGAGACGGCCGAACGCTCGAGGGCCTCGAAGCCCTTCTTGATCGCGTCCTGGTGGCTACCGCTGAAGGCCGTGTACACGAGATCGCCCACCCACGGGTGGCGGGGGTGCACGGGGAGGCGGTTGCAGTACTCGGCCACGCGGCGCAGGGCGTCGATGTCGGAGATGTCGAGCTCGGGGTCGACACCGTTCACGAACAGGTTGATGGCCAGGTTGACGACGTCGACGTTGCCCGTGCGCTCGCCGTTGCCGAACAGGGTCCCCTCGACGCGGTCGGCGCCGGCCAGCACGCCGAGTTCTGCAGCGGCGGTCGCGGTGCCGCGGTCGTTGTGCGGGTGCAGGCTCACCACGACCGAGTCACGCTGGCGGACGTTCCGCCCGAACCACTCGATGACATCGGCGTACACGTTGGGCGTGTAGCACTCGACGGTCGCCGGCAGGTTGAGGATCAGCGGCCGCTCGGGCGTGGGCTCCATCACGTCCATCACGGCGTGACAGACCTCGAGGGCGTACTCCGGCTCTGTGAGGGTGAACGACTCGGGGGAGTACTCGTACCGGATGGCGGTGCCGGGGAGGGTGTGCTCCAGCGAGCGGCACAGCCGGGCGCCGTTCACCGCGATGTCGATGATGCCCTGCTTGTCGAGGCCGAAGACGACCTCACGCTGCAGCGGGTTGGTGGAGTTGTAGAAGTGGACGATGGCACGGGGTGCGCCACGCAGGCACTCGTACGTGCGCTCGATCAGTTCCTGACGGCACTGCACGAGGACCTGGATCGTGACGTCGTCGGGGATGCGGTCCTCCTCGATCAGCTGGCGCACGAAGTCGAAGTCGGGCTGGCTGGCGGAGGGGAAGCCGACCTCGATCTCCTTGAAGCCCATGTTGACGAGGGCCTCGAACATGCGCATCTTTCGCTGCGGGTCCATCGGGTCGATGAGCGCCTGGTTGCCGTCGCGCAGGTCGACGCTGCACCAGAGCGGGGCCTTCTCGTGGACCTTGTTCGGCCACGTCCGGTCGTGGAGGACGACGGGGACGAGACGCTGGTACTTCTCGAAGGGCATCTTCTTCGGTGTCACGGGCTGCGGAGGCATCTGTCGGGTCTTTCGTCGGGAGCGGGTGTCGGGGAGTGGCGGAGTCGGCCGGAAAAAGCAGAAAGCCCCTGCCGTTCGGCGGGGCTCGGGGCGAACGCGGATATGCGGCGCTCGCCCTACATAAGAAGAAGCAGGAGGCCGAGGTGACGGTTCATCGTCGGCCAGTGTGCCGGTGCGGGCGGGAAAAGTCAACGCACGTCATCCGTGGACTCCCGGCAGGGTGACGGTGACGGTGGTTCCAACTCCAAGGGCGCTGGCGATCGCGACGTGGCCCTCGAACTGGTGGACGAGCCCGTGGACGGTGGAGAGCCCGAGCCCGGCGCCACGTGCCGCGGCACCCTTCTTGGTGCTGTGGAACGGCTCCCACACGTGGGCCAGCTGGTCGGGGGCGATACCTCGTCCGGTGTCGCTGACACGGATGCGGACCCAGCACCGCTCGCCGGTGGCGTGCGACATGTGGCAGTGGGCCTCGGTGGTCTCGTCGACGGCGATCGTCAGCGTCCCTCCGTCGGCCATGGCCTCGACGGCATTCGTGACGAGGTGGGCCACGGTCTGGAACAGGTCGGCCTCGTCGGCGAGCGCGAACGGCAGGTTGTCGGGGATGTCGATCGCCATGTCGACGGATTCAGGGAGTCCGGCCCGGATTTGGGCCTTCACACGTGAGCACATCTCCGCGAGACCGACCATCCCGACATCGGTGGGCCGTCCGCTGGCGAAGGCACCCAGCCCCGCCACGAGGGTCGCGACGCGAGCGGTGGCCGCCTTGGCGGCGGCCAGATAGCCCTCCGGGTCGTCGACGCTGATCGACTCCAGGTTGCCGGAGATGATCTGCAACAGGTTGTTGAACTCGTGGGCGAATGCTCCGGAGGTGCGCGCCAGGCTCGTCAAGTGGGTGGCCTGCTGCTCGCGCTGCTGGGCCTCGACCCGGTCGGTGACGTCGAGGATCGTGATGACGAACTGTCGCTCAGCGCCTTCATGCGTCTGGCGGCCTCGGACCCGGAACTCGACATGACGGGCGCTTCCGTCGGGGTGCTGCATTCGCAGTTGCCCGGCCCATGCATCGTTGGAGAACACTGCGCTTCGGATCGACTGGATGTTGGCAAGGTCGTCGGGGTGGATCATCGACGCCCACGCCTCCACACGCTGCAGCGACTCGATCGGGAGTCCGGTGTAGACGGCGGCGTAGGGGTTGACGTAGTCGATCTTCCCGCGCCCGGCGAACGACGAGATGACCACGAGGGGAAGGTCATCGAGGATCGCCCGGTATTCCTGCTCGATCGCGCTGATCGCGTCGATGAGGTCCTGGTCGCTGCTGCGGTCGACCGTGAGCTCGGCGAGTCGGTCGCCGACACGACGGATGATTTCGAGTGCCCTCGTCCATGGGGTCGTCTCGGGGTTCCCCTCGATCCAACGAC
>JBEBDM010000246.1:0-5922 GCA_041156905.1 Actinomycetota bacterium
CCTGCCGCTCTACTGGATGCTCGAGCCGGGCCGCCAGGATGGCGCCAGTGCGCTCAAGGAAGACCAGTTCGTCGGCTGGGGTGCCGGCCTGTTCGACACCACCGCCAACGGCGGCTTCAACTGCGCCGGCTGTCACGGCGGTATGAAGGCGACAGGTGGCCAGGCCCCCTACGCCGTCACCGACCCGCTCACCGGCGAGGTCTCGGCGGTCAACTGGTACGCCCCGGCCCTCAACACGGTCTTCTACCGCTTCAGCAAGGAGGAGGTCCGGTTCATCCTGAACTACGGCCGTCCCTTCTCGCCGATGGCCGCCTGGGGTTCCCCGGGTGGCGGTCCGATGACCGATCAGAACATCGAGAGCCTGCTCGTCTACCTCGAGCACAACCAGGTCGAGCCGGAGGGCTGCCTCACCGAGGACGCCTTCGTCAAGGACAACGACCCCTACGTGTGCGAGGGCGGCACCCTTCCTGCCGCCACCCAGGACGAGATCGCCAAGAGCGTCGAGAGCTACCTGGCGGCCAACCCCGGCGCCAGCGAGGGTGAGGCGCTGTTCAACCTCGACCTCGCCAGCGGTGCCTACAGCTGCGCCCGTTGCCACACGCAGGGTTGGAGCTACGGCGACCCCGGCGTCACCGGTCAGGGTGGCATGGGCTGGAACCTCACCGGCGGCAGCACCTCGAGCCACTTCCCGAACGAGGCCGACATGATCTCGTTCATCAAGGTCGGCTCGAAGTACGGCGCCCGGTACGGCCAGCAGGGTCAGGGCTCGGGCCGCATGCCCGGCTTCGGCCACGTGCTCACCGATGAGCAGATCAAGTCCGTCGTCGAATACGTCCGGAGTCTGTGATGAACGCCCTTCTGGCAGTCAACTGGGAGTGGGAACTCCGCGGCACGCTCATCGTCAACATCTCGGTGGCGGTGCTGTGCGGCTCGGTGTACATGATCCTCGGAACGAACATGGGTGCCCGCCTCGGGTTCCTCGTCGCCCTCGCCGGTCTGGCCGGGTGGATGTTCCTGATGGGCGCGATCTGGTGGTCGTACGGCAAGGGTCTGCTCGGACCCGACTCGTCGTGGAAGGCGGTCGGTGGCAAGACCATCATCCGTGACTCCGACAGGCTGTACGACGTCGGCATCCTCGAGGCTCCGTACCAGCAGGTCGAGGTTCCGTCCGACGATGCCGCCAATGTCGAGGCAGCGCTCATCGAGAGCAGCTGGCTCAAGCTCGACTCGGCGCTTCCTGCCTTCCAGCAGGCCGGGTCGGCCGCCACCGTGCTGATGGAGGAGTCCAAGGCCCTCGCTGCCGGGGAGTTCACCGTCGTCAACGTGTTCGACAAGGGTGGCGAGCGCGGCCCCAGCTTCTGGGACGATCGCATCGACTTCCTGGCGTTCTTCCACGAGCCGCACTATGCGGTCGTCGAGGTCGCCCCGCTCGTGCCCCAGCGCAGTGAGCCCGGCCGCGCCCCGGCGCGACCGGTGATCGACACCTCGCGCAACCACGAGTACGTCTACATGATCCGCGATCTCGGCTCGAAGCGAGTCCCGGCCGCGATCATCACCATCAGCTCGCTGATCATCTTCCTCATCACCTGCTGGTTGCTGCACCGCCGCGACCGTTTCGTGGCGGAGAACCGGTCGGCCAAGGCGATCCCGGCGAAGGTCTGACCTGTCGATGATGGGCCAGTACCTTCCGATCTTCGCTCTGCTGGTGCTGGCCGTTCTCTTCGGCGCGCTCAGTTTCGCTGCGTCACGGCTGCTCGCTCCGCGTCGGCCCTCGGCCGCCAAGGAAGCGCCGTACGAGTGCGGCATCGTCCCGAGCCGTGAGCCACCGGAACGCTTCCCGGTGACGTTCTACGTCGTGGCGATGTTGTTCATCATGTTCGACATCGAGCTGATCTTCATCTACCCGTTCGCTGTCGACCGCCGCTTCCTCGGCTCGTACGCGTTCTGGGAGATGATCGCCTTCAGCCTCGTGTTCTTCGTGGCCTTCGTCTACGTGGTCGCCCGCGGTGCCCTCGACTGGGGTCCGGTCGTCAAGCAGCGTGCCCTGCCGACGTTCCTCTCCGCCGAGCGGATGTCGAGCGCTAGCGTGCGGCGCGTCGGCCTCGAGGGCCGTCCCGAGGGAGAGGCTGCCTGATGGGCATCATCCACGACATTGCCGAGGATGGTCTCGGCGGACTCCAGCACAACGCGATCACGGCTCGTCTCGAGGATCTCGTCAACTGGGCTCGCAGCCGTAGCTCGTGGCCGGCGTCGTTCGGTCTGGCGTGCTGCGCCATCGAGATGATGGCGACGGGTGCTGCTCACTACGACCTCAGCCGCTTCGGGATGGAGGTCTTCCGTGCCTCGCCTCGTCAGGCCGACATCATGATCGTCGCCGGTCGGGTGAGCCAGAAGATGGCCCCCGTGCTGCGCCAGGTGTACGACCAGATGATGGAACCCAAGTGGGTCATCAGCATGGGTGTGTGCGCCAGCAGTGGCGGCATGTTCAACAACTACGCGATCGTGCAGGGCGTCGACCAGGTCGTCCCGGTCGACGTCTATGCGCCGGGGTGCCCCCCGACGCCGGAGACGCTCATCCACGCGATCGAGACCCTCCACGGGCTCATCGAGAGCGGTCACATCCTCCGTCGTCGGGCCGAGACCGGCGCCGGCGCCGACGTGCACATCACCGAGATCCCCGCTGGCACCGAATCGGTGCCCGTCATCCTCGGGACTCGCTGACCATGACCGACTCACCTTCCACCGACGCGCCCGCGAGCCTGTACGGCGTGCCGCTCAGCGACAGCCACGGCCAGCGAGTGCTGCACCCGTCGCGAGCCGAGTACGTCAAGGTCGTCAAGCAACTGTTGTCCGACACCTTCACGATGTGCAGCGACCTCACCGCCGTCGACTACCTGACCCACTCCGGTCGCACCCTGCCCGCAGGGATCACCGGCGAGCGGTTCGAGGTCGTCGTCAACCTTCTCTCGATCGAGCGGCGTGAACGCATCCGTGTCCGCGTGCAGGTGCCGGCCGACGACGCGACCATCCCGTCGTTGTTCGACATGTACCCCGGCACGGAGGCCATGGAGCGCGAGGCGTACGACATGTTCGGTCTCGTCTTCACCGACCACCCCGACCTCACGCGCATCCTGATGCCGGAGGACTGGGACGGCTTCCCGCTCCGCAAGGACTACGAGACCGGCCGGATCCCGGTGCAGTTCACCGCCGATTTCCCGGCGCGTCCCGAGGCAGGTGCCCAGTGAGCATCGTCGACGTCATCCGTGAGGGCAACGAGCCCGAGCAGGGCCTCAAGCCGCGAGGCGAGCAGACAGCGCGCGAACTCCTGCGCGAGGTCGGTGCGGTCCTGCGCATGAGCGAGGCCGAGGTGGCCAAGCTCGGCGACCTCCCCGTCGATCCCTCCGAGGATCAGACGATGATCATCAACATGGGGCCCCAGCACCCCAGCACGCACGGCGTGCTGCGCCTCATGCTCGAACTCCAGGGCGAGACCGTCCTCCGCTGCAAGCCGATCATCGGCTACCTGCACACCGGTATGGAGAAGACGGCCGAGTCGCTCACCTACATGCAGGGCGGCACGAACGTCACCCGCATGGACTACCTGAGTCCGCTCAACAACGAGCTCGTGTTCTCGCTCGCAGTCGAGAAGCTGCTCGGCATCGAGGACGACATCCCCGAGCGCGCCGTCTGGATGCGCATGCTCCTCTCGGAGCTCAACCGCATGAGCAGCCACCTGCTGTTCCTCGCTACCAACGGCATGGACATCGGCGCCGTCAGCATGATGATCTACGGCTGGCGTGAGCGTGAGGAAGTGCTGCGCTTCTTCCAGAAGGTCACCGGCCTGCGGATGAACCACAACTTCATCCGTCCCGGCGGCGTGGCAGCCGACCTTCCCGCCGGCTGGCGTGACGACGTGCTCGCGCTGCTCGACCTCATCCCGCCGCGTCTCGACGAGTACGACGTGCTGATGACCGGCCAGCCGATCTGGCGCGACCGTCTCCAAGGAGTCGGTGTCATCACTGCCGAGGAGGCCATGGCACTCGGGGCGACGGGCCCGATCCTGCGTTCCACCGGTGTGCCCTGGGACCTCCGGCGCGACATGCCGTACCTGCGCTACGAGGAGATGGAGTTCGACGTCGTCGTCGGCGGCTATGGCGACGCCTACGACCGCTTCGCGATCCGACTCAACGAGATCCGCGAGAGCATCCGCATCGTCCACCAGATCCTCGACCGGATGCCGGGTGGCGACGTCCGTATTCAGAACAAGAAGGTCACGCCCCCGCCGCGCGCTCGCATCGACGAGAGCATGGAGGCGCTCATCCACCACTTCAAGATCTTCACCGAGGGCTTCAAGGTGCCCGAGGGTGAGGTCTACGTGGCGATCGAGAGCCCCCGTGGCGAGATCGGCTGCTACATCGCGAGCGACGGGTCACCGACCCCGTACCGCATGCACATGCGTGCGCCGAGCTTCGTGAACATCCAGTGCCTCCCGCACATGATGCGCGGCGGTCTCGTGGCCGACGCGGTGGCCGTCATCTCGTCGGTCGACCCCGTCCTCGGCGAAGTGGATCGATAGAGATGAGCCGTCTGAACGAAGCCAACGTCCTCCTGGCGAAGGAGATCATCGGCCGCTACCCGCGCGCCCGCTCCGCCACCATTCCGCTCCTGCACCTCTCGCAGCAGCAGAACGGCTACGTCACGCACGAGGCCATCGCGCACATCGCCGAACTCGTCGGCGCCACGTCGGCCGAGGTCCTCGGCACCTGCACGTTCTACGAGATGTTCAAGATGGAGCCGGTCGGCAAGTACGTCGTCAACATCTGCGGCACCATGAGTTGCCAGTTGATGGGCGCCGACGAACTGATGCACCACGCAGAGCACGTCCTCGGCGTGAAGGCCGGTGGCACCACTGCGGATGGTCTCATCACCCTCGAGCACGCCGAGTGCCAGGCCGCGTGCACCGAGGCACCGAACGTCCAGGTGAACTACCGCCACTGCCACCGGATGACGACCGAGTCGTTCGACCGCCTCGTCGACGACCTCCGCAACGGTCGTCTCGACGGGGAGATCCCGCCGCACGGCACGCTCGCTCGCAACCGTCAGCACATCCCGGCCGAGAAGGCCGCCGGTGTCGCCTCGCCCGACGCTCCCGCAGCGCCGGCGTGGCTCGCCGCCCCGGAGGCCTCCGCATGAGCAGCTACCCCTGGGCCGCCGGATACGTCGACGACGGCGACCGTCCCAAGATCGTGACGTCCCGCTTCCACCTGGAGGACGGCTACACCCTCGAGCGCTACGAGGCCACCGGTGGTTACCAGGGTCTGCGCGCCGCCCTCGCCCGTCCCGCTGCTGCGGTCCACGACGAGGTCAGGTCTGCCACGGTCCTCGGCCGCGGTGGTGCTGGCTTCCCCGCCGGTACCAAGTGGGGCCTGATGCCCGCCGACAAGTACCCGCGCTATCTCGTCGTGAACGGTGACGAGAGCGAGCCGGGTACCTACAAGGACCGCCTGCTCATGGAGCGCGATCCCCACCAG
This sequence comes from Actinomycetota bacterium, assembly GCA_041156905.1. Taxonomy (GTDB): domain Bacteria; phylum Actinomycetota; class Acidimicrobiia; order Acidimicrobiales; family Ilumatobacteraceae; genus UBA668. Next base: position 5,532 of record JBEBDM010000246.1, read on the forward strand.
CTCATCGAGGGCTGCCTGATCGCCGCGTACGCCGCGGGCCTCGCACAGGTCTTCCTCTACATCCGCGGTGAGATGCCCCTCGCCCACGAGCGTGTCGGTGCGGCCCTCAACGAGGCCTACGCCGCCGGCTACGTCGGCCGCAACATCCTCGGCACCTCGTTCAGCGTCGACATCGTCCTGCACTGGGGTGCGGGTGCGTACGTCGTGGGCGAGGAGACGGCCCTCATCGAGAGCCTCGAGGGCAAGCGCGGCGAGCCGCGTCTCAAGCCGCCGTTCTTCCCCGCGGCGATCGGTCTGTACGGCCAGCCCACGATCGTGAACAACGTCGAGACGCTGAGCAACCTGCCGTGGTTGATCACGAACGGCGCGGCGGCCTACACCGCGATCGGTA
>JBEBDM010000247.1:0-4235 GCA_041156905.1 Actinomycetota bacterium
GCCGGCCTCGCCGCACCCGGACAAGGACTCGCCGCCCTGATCCGTCACCTCGCCCGCGACCTCGGCAGCCGCGGCGACGACAACGCCTTCGGTTCCGGACTCCTCGCGCTGTCCGCCCCACCGGCACCGGCACCGACGCCCACCCCCGGCGCGTACGTTCCCCTTGACGCTCCCGCACGCATCCTCGACACCCGGGCCTCGTCCGCTGTCGGGCCCGCGCGACTCCGAGGCCCCCATCGCTCCGGGGCGATCCTCGACCTGCCCGTCCTCGACGGGACGCTCGTCCCGGCCACCGGTGTCGCCGCCGTCGCCGTGAACATCACGTCGGCCGACCCGGTGTCCACCGGCTACGTGCAGGCCTATCCGACGCTCGAGGGTGCGACAGGCTCCACCAGCACCCTCAACGTCGTCGGCGGACCGGGCGCCCGACCGAACTTCGCCATCGTCCCCGTCGGTCACGACGGGAGGATCAGCCTCTACCTCCAGGCTGGTGGTGACGCCGTGGTCGACCTCGTCGGCTACGTGACCGAGGGACTCTCCACGAGCACGGCCGGTCGGATGATCCCGATCGCCACACCCGAACGATGGCTCGACACCGGGCCCGACCGCCTCGCACCGCGCACCACACGAGTGGTCTCACGGCCCCCCGGCTCCGCGATCCCCGAGTCCGGAGTGGCGGCTCTCGTCGTCAACGTGACGGGCACCGGAGTCGATCAGCGCGGCAACCTGAAGGTCCTCCCCGGAGGAGTCCCGGCCCGGGGTGTGCTCTCCAGCACCGTCAACATGAGTCCCGGGAGCGCTGCCGCGAACCAGGCGATCGTGCGAGTGGACGCGACCGGCGAGATCACCGTGACCTCGTCGACCGCGGCCCGGGTCGTCATCGACGTGGTCGGGTACGTCACCGACTCCACTGCCGCCGACGTCTCCCAGGGCCTGTACGTCCCGATGGCACCGACCCGCGTGGTCGACACCCGTACACCCTCCCGTCCGTTCTCCGCAGGGGAGTTGCGTTCGCTCTTCGTCCTGCCCGCAGGGTGGCCCACGACGGTCAGCGCCGTCTCGCTCAACCTGACGGTGACCGGGACGCAGCAGAACGGATGGCTGCGCACCTACTTCGGCCGTACCGAGCCGACGACCTCGAACGTGAACGCCGTCGCCGGTCGCAGCATCGCGAACGCCGCGTTCGTGCGGACCACGTCGGGTACGGTGAAGGCTCGCATGATGATGTCCGGTCATCTCATCATTGACATCAGCGGGTACTACCTCACATGAACGAACTCGAGACCTCGACGAGCTGGCTGTCGAGCGACCAGCTCACCAACATCCGGGCGAGCGTTCCCCTCGTCTACGTCGACGCCGTCCCCGTGCGCGTCGACGACCTCGGCAAGGTGACCCATGTCGGGATGCTCCTGCGTCAGGCCGCCGACGGCTCGATCAGTCGCATGGTGGTGAGCGGCCGCGTCCTCTACGGAGAGCGCGTACGCGATGCGCTCCTCCGTCACCTCGAGAAGGACCTCGGCCCCGTGGCGCTGCCGCGCATCCCACCCGAGGTCGCACCGTTCACCGTGGTCGAGTACTTCCCCGACCCCGACGTCAGCGGCTTCCACGACCCCCGACACCATGCCGTGAGCCTCGCCTTCGTCGTCCCCGTCTCGGGCGACTGCCAGCCCACGCAGGAGGCACTCGACCTCGCCTGGTACCCGCCCGAGCAGGCGGTCAGCGAGGCCGTGCGGCGCGAGATGACGGGTGGCCACGATCGCCTCATCCGGCTCGCACTGGCGCACGTCGGCCAGCTCCCCTGAGCAACGACCGTCAGGGTCGCTGCGTCCGGCGTCGGAGCGAGGCTCAGCCCCCGAGTCGCGCGTAGCCGCGCTCGACATCGGCCACGTGGTGCACCGGGTCGTGCACCATGTACCGCGCGAAGGAGTCGATGGTGAACTCCGCTCCATCGCTACGGATGCCGCGGCGAGACCACTGCTCCCCGCTCACCCGATCGAAGGCAGCAGCGAGCGACTGCGCCGCAGCACGCAGTTCGGCAGCGACCACCATCGGATCCTGGGTGCCGTAGTCGTCCTCCACCGCCGTCGCGTCCTGGTCCCAGTTCGGGAATCGCGCCCCGTCCTCGGCGAGCATCAGACCGAGTCGGTACTCGTAGAGCCGGTACACGTCGCGGACGTGGCAGCCGTACTCGAGGGCCGACCACGTCGCGTCGTCGGGGCGGGTACGCGCCCGTCCGTCTGCCAGCAGCCCCGCCAGCGCCTCGCCGGTCGCAACGAGGGCAGCGCCAATCGACCCGACGTCGAACGTCGAGCCGTCGAATCGGCCTTCCGGACACGGGCGTTCGAGCACCCATGTCCAGTTCTTGTCGTCGGGCGTGATCGCCACGAGGGTCAGCCCTGTGTCAGAGCGTGGCGACGATCTCGGCCATGAGGTCGCCGGCCTCGGTCGGGTTCTGACCGACCTTCACACCAGCGGCGCGCAGGGCGTCCATCTTGCCCTTGGCCGTGCCCTTGCCACCGCTGGTGATGGCTCCGGCATGGCCCATCTTCTTGCCCTCGGGAGCAGTGACGCCGGCGATGTAGGCACTCATCGGCTTCGTGACGTGGGCCTTGATGAACTCCGCGGCCTCTTCCTCGGCCGAGCCACCGATCTCGCCGATCATGATGATGGCGTGGGTCTCGGGATCGGCCTGGAACTCGCGCAGGCAGTCGATGAAGTTGGTCCCGGGGACGGGGTCGCCGCCGATGCCGACGCAGGTGCTCACACCGATGCCACGCTGCTTGAGCTCGTACAGGGCCTGGTACGTGAGGGTGCCCGAGCGGCTGACGATGCCGACGTTCGGGCCACTCGCCGACGGCAGCTCGGCGATCTCACCAGCGGTGATACCGATGTTGCACTTGCCGGGGCTGATGATGCCCGGGCAGTTCGGGCCGAGCAGCCGCGTGTTCGGGTAGTCGCGGACGAGCGTGTTGTAGACCTTGGCCTCGTCCTGGGCCGGGATGCCCTCGGTGATGCACACCACGAAGGCGATGCCGGCCTTGGCGGCCTCGAGGATCGCGGCAGCAGCGGCCTTCGGCGGGACGGCGACGAACGATGCGGTCGCACCCGTGGCAGCGACGGCGTCGGCGACGGAGTCGAACACCGGGATGCCCTCGACGTCGGTGCCGCCCTTGCCCGGCGTGACACCAGCGACGACCTGGGTGCCGTACGCCTTGTTGCGCAGACCGTGGTACTTGCCCTGGCCGCCCGTGAGCCCCTGGACGATGACCTTGGTGTCGGCGTTGACGAAGATGGCCATGTCAGTTGGCTCCGTTCGCGATGGCGACGGCGGCGCGGGCCGCGTCGAGCATGGTGGGCTTCGAGATCAGCTTCGACTCGGGGATCCCGGCGTTGGCGAGGATCTCGCGACCCTGCTCGGCGTTGGTGCCGTCGAGACGGATGACGATCGGGGCACGGAGGTCGACCCGGCTCATCGCCTCGACGATGCCCTTGGCCACTTCCTCTCCACGGGTGATCCCGCCGAAGATGTTGATGAAGATGCTCTTCACTTCCTTGTCGAAGTTGATCACCTCGAGCGCAGCCGCCATCACGTCGGCGTTGGCGCCGCCACCGATGTCGAGGAAGTTCGCAGCCTTGCCACCCACCTGGTTGACGACGTCGAGCGTGCTCATCGCGAGACCGGCGCCGTTGGCGATGATCCCGACTGAACCCTCGAGACCGATGTACTGGAGGTCGTGGGTACGGGCGAGCTGCTCGCGCTCGTCGAGCTCCTCGGTCGCACGGAACTCGTCCCACTCGGGGTGACGGAACGCAGCGTTGTTGTCGAGGCTCACCTTGGCGTCGAGGGCGTGAACGCCTCCGTCCGGACGAAGGATCAGCGGGTTGATCTCGGCCAGGTCGCAGTCGCCCTGGGTGAAGCAGTCGTACAGCTTCACCAACATCTCGGCCACACCGTCGATCGCCTCGGCGTCGATGTTGGCGTCGGTGGCTGCTTGGCGAGCGGTGGCCAGCGGGAGGCCGTCGACCGGGTTGATGTGCAGCTTGACGATCGCGTCGGGGTTGGTGACGGCGACCTCTTCGATCTCGACGCCGCCCTCGGCGCTGAGCATCAGCAGGTGCATCTTCGCGGCGCGGTCGAGGGTGAAGCTGGCGTAGTACTCCTTGGCGATGTCGCTGGCGTGCTCCACCCACACCCGCTTGACCACGTGGCCCTTGATGTCCATGCCGAGGATGTT
>JBEBDM010000248.1:0-3240 GCA_041156905.1 Actinomycetota bacterium
TGGTCGCGCTTCTCGGCCTCCTCGAGACGGTGCAGGTGCTCCTCGAGCGCCGACTTCGAGTCCCAGGCCGTTCCGTAGATGCGCTGGAGCATCGGGCCCTTCTCGTTGCCGCGCCAGTACGCACCGGCGACCTTCATCAACCGGAAGTGTCCGAGGCGGCTCGTCGACGGCACGTGCGGGCCACGACAGAGGTCGACGAACTCCGGGGAGTTGCGGTACACGCTGATCGTCTCGCCCGTGCCCAGCTCGCCGGCGTCGTCGGCGTCGGCAGCGCCCGACGACACGCGCTCGATGATCTCGCACTTGTAGGGCTGGTCGGCGAACAGGCGCAGGGCGTCCGCTGCCGGGAGTTCCTCGCGCACGAAGGGCTGGTCGGCCTTCATGATCTCGCGCATGCGCGCCTCGATCGCCGCGAGGTCGCCCTCGCTGAAGGTCCGGCCGCCGGGAAGCTCGAAGTCGTAGTAGAAGCCGTCGGCGATGGCCGGGCCGATGGAGAAGCGGGCGCCGGGGAACAGCTGGGTCACGGCCTGGGCCATGACGTGCGCCGTGCTGTGCCGCAGGACGTGCCGGCCGGCGTCGGAGTCGGCCGTGATGACGGCCACCGTCGCCCCGTCGGGAAGGGCCGCGCCCAGATCAGACTCGGCGCCGTCGACCACCACGGCCACGGCAGCCTTGGCCAGGCGCGACCCGATCGACTCCGCCAGGGTGGTACCGGTCGCCCCTGCGGGGAGGGAGCGGGCGGAACCATCAGGGAGCGTGATCGTGATCTCGGCCATAGGTCTCCGAGTCTACGGGCGCCCCACCGTGGGGCCCGTGGAATTCAGACGCTCGACGGTTGACGGTCGTCGGCCACGTTCGCCACTCGTGCGGCCTCGGTGGGCTCGGTCTCGGCCGTCTTGCCGGCGTAGGTGTTGCGGTACTCCTGCCCGGTGAGTTCGCGGATCTCGAACATCAACTCGTCGGTGATGCTCCGCAGCAGGAGGTGGTCGTCGCCACGCCCTTCATGGCGCTGTGTGCGGATCGGCCGACCGATCCGGATCGCGCAGTCCTTGAACAACCGTGGCGCCTTCGCGTCGGGTGGCTGGATCTCGCGGGTCCCGACCACTCCGACAGGGAAGATGGGGCACCCGACCTTCAGGGCCAGCCGGACGGCCCCGGTGCGGCCCTTGTGGAGCACGCCGTCGCGGCTCCGCGTGCCCTCGGGGAAGATGCCGAACAACTCACCCCGACGCAACACCGCTTCCGCCGTGTCGAGTGCCGCCTGGCTCTTGTCGCCACCGCTGCGATCGATGGGGATCATGCCCATCATCGGGAACAGCAACTTGGTCTTCCACGAGTCCATGTACTCGGCCTTGCCGACGAAGCTGATGTTGCGCGGCACGTGGAGCATCAAGAACGCGGAGTCGAGGAAACTCACGTGGTTCGGGGCGAGGATCGCCGGACCCGACTCAGGGAGGCGGTCGAATCCCTCGAGTTCGAAGTTCCACAGGCGCGTGGCGACGGGGCGGGCGATCCGGCGCACGCGTCGCTGCGCGGCTCCCGCTCCCTCGGCCTTCACCGGGCCTTCCTCATGCGCGGGAGCATAGTCCCCTCGCGCTCCGCGTGGGGCCGGATCAGGGGTTCAGAGGACGACGCCGAGCAGAGCGGCGGCGTCGTGGACACCGAGGCCCTTGGCCGCAGCAGCGTCGATCGCCGCCAACGCCGCCGGGGTGTCGAGGTCGTCGTCGAGCGCCGCCCGGACGTCGTCGATCACACCGGACTCACCGTGACCACCCGCCGACCACGCCTCGAGCCGGGCGGCGTTGCGCGACATCAGGGTCGGCTCCCACTCCCACTCGTGACGATAGTGGTGCTCGATGATCGCGAGGCGGATCGCCCGCGGGTCCCAGTCGCGACGCAGGGCGTCGACGAAGACCAGGTTGCCGAGGCTCTTGGACATCTTGTGCCCGTCCATGAACACCATGGCCACGTGCATCCAGTGACGGACGAACTGCTCACCGGTGGCCGCCTCGCTCTGGGCGCGCTCGCACTCGTGGTGCGGGAAGATGAGGTCGCTGCCACCGCCGTGGAGGTCGATGGTGGTGCCGAGTTCGCGCAACGCCAGAGCACTGCACTCGATGTGCCAGCCGGGCCGTCCGGCGCCCCACATGGTGTCCCAGGCCGGTTCGTCGGGGGCAGAGGGGTGCCACAGCACGAAGTCGAGCGGATGACGCTTGTTCGGGTCGTCGACGTTGCCACCGCGCTCACGGGCGAAGGCGATCATCTGCTCCTGCGAGTAGTTGCTGACCGACCCGAACGACGGGAACTGCGACACGTCGAAGTACACGCTGCCACCGGCCTCGTAGGCGAAGCCACGCTCGAGCACGAGCCCGATGAAGCCACGGATGTCGGCGATCGCGGAGGAGGCTCGCGGCGTGCTGTGCACCGGGAGGGCGTTCAGCGCCTCCATGTCGCGCTCGAACCGGGCCTCCTCGCCCGCGGCGAGGTCGAGGTAGTGGACACCGAGTTCGCGCGCCTTGGCGAACAGCGGATCGTCGACGTCGGTCACGTTCCGGACGCACTTGACGGTGTGGCCGTGGTCGATGAGACGACGCTGGAGGACGTCGTAGGTGATGAACGTCGCAGCATGCCCGAGGTGGGTCGCGTCGTACGGCGTGATGCCGCACGTGTACATCAACACCTCGGGACCGGGCTCGAAGGGAACCACTGCACGGCGGGCCGTGTCGTAGAGGCGCATCGTCACGGCAGCGACCCTATCGGCAGGCTCAGGCCTGTGGCTGCACCGGGGACCGCGGATCGCGGGTGATGCCCGTGAGCTTGGGGGCCACTCGGGTCTTGTAGCGCACGTTCAACTGGAGCAGCACCGCAGTGAAGGCCTCGATCGCCGTGGCGTTCGAGAGCTCGCCAGCATCGAGCGGACGACAGCCCGGGATGCGGCTGACCATGTCGCTGATCGTGCGCACCGCCTCGGCGTCGTCACCGCAGATCAGCACGTCGCTGTCGATCGGCTCGCCGATGTGACCCAGTTCGGTGGCCGGCAGGTGGTGGAACGCCGCCACCACACGGCAACCGGGCACGGCGGCCTGGACGTGAGCCGCCACGCTCCCCCGGGGCGGCACCAGCGGCTGGAACTCGTGACCGACGCGCACGAGGGCGTTGGCCATGCTCACGACGATCTTGCCGCGCAGTGCGTCCTCGTTCTCGCGCACGGTCGTCGCTGCCCAGTCCCACCGGGGGGCG
>JBEBDM010000249.1:0-7820 GCA_041156905.1 Actinomycetota bacterium
CCCGATCTGCTCGGGTGTGTTCGTCGGCTGCAGGTTCTTGTATCCGATCTGCATCGAGAAGCGGTCGTTGAAGCTGAGGACCATCGATCCGTCGAGCAGGCTCTCGATGTCGACGAGCATCGGCTGACCGTGCTGGAAGATCGCATAGCCATCGGGATGCTGCGGGAGCAGACCGATCAGGGTGGGCGACGTGTAGCTGCTCCAGCTGCTCAGCCAGGCGCCCCAGCACTTGCCGTCCTCGGGGATCGGGTTGGCCACGCCGGATGCCTGACCGCACATCCGGTCGTAGCGGGTCCGCGCCGCCATGTCGACCTGGAGGAGCTCGGTCCACGCCGAGGTGCCCGGCGTCAGCGAGTACACGTACGCACCCTCGGCGAGGTTGGAGAGGCTGAACTCAGCCGACGTGTCCTGCGAGCCGGCGTTGTCGCAGACCACACCCACGCGAACCGTTCCATCCGGCTGCGGATCGACGGCCCACGGGCGCTCGTTCGAGCCCGAGACCGTGCAGATGTCGGTGGGGATGGCGAACTCCGTCATCGCGCCGAGGTTCGGGTTGTCGCGCGTGCCATCGAGGGTGATGCGAAGAAGCGTCTTCTCGTAGAGGTTCACCACCCATAGGTACTGGTGGTCGTCACTGACGTCGATGTCACCGATGCCCTCGGTGCCGACGCCGTCCCAGCCGACGATGTCGGTCGACAGTGCGTTGGAGACCGCAGCGTCCGTCGCGGAGCCGGGGGTCACGATGCCACGCGCCGCGCGAGTCCACTTCGTCGGATCGTTGGTGAACTGCACACCCTGACCGGAGTAGAGCGCGGCAAGGTCGTACGACTCCACGACGCCCTTCTCACCACTGCGCATCACGTAGATGCCACCCAGCCCCTGCGGGCCGAGGTCGGCGTGGCGCCGGACGACGGCGGACGAGAACACGAGCCCCGTGGTGGCCTGCGAACCGAGACCCCACACCGCACCCGTCGAGGTGTTGGCGGCGAGTGCCGCATCGACGTTTCCGTTGCCCGTGTTCCACGCCGTGTACTTGACCGAGTCACGGTTGAAGGTTCCAGGAGTCCACGACGAGGCACCGGGGTAGAAGCACGTGGCGACCACGGAGCCGAGGTCCTGGGCGAGGTTGTCGGCGCAGAAGTTGGTGGGGATCAGCACCCCGAAGTCGACGCCCGTGTCATCCACCTTGACGAACTGCACGCTGGTGCCGTTGTCGACGCCGTGGGGCGACGGGGAGTAGCCCGTCGGCGTGGTGAACTCGACACGAAGGTCGTCGGTCGCGGCGTTGGTGATGGTGAGCGAGTACGAGCCATCCGCGCCCGTGAGCACCGGGTTGGGCGAGCTCACGAGGGCGCCAGTGCTGTCGTAGGCGCGGACCTCCGCTCCAGCGACTCCGATCTCCGACGCACCCACTCGAGCTCCGTCAGCGTTCTTGTCGTCGAAGACGACACCCGTGACGGTGCCACTCGACGCAAGGGGCGTGAGAGTGGCGCCCGCCAACGTCGACGTGGCGACGATCGGGACTGCGGCGACAACGAGCGCAGCGAGGGCCAAGGGCCGGAACCTACGAACGATCATGAAAGAGAACCCCACTTCGTGATGTCGGTCATGACAACGAAGAGGGAGTATTCATGGGCGCTCGAGCGGCGGGCAACGACCCGAAATTCGCGGAGAATGAACCTTCTTCATGGTCCTGACCAGCGGCAACGCGTCACACGCTGTCTGTGGGGCAGGCAGTGGGGATCACAGAAACCCGACACGGAACAATGTTCTCTCACGGACTCGTCACGATCGACCGTGGTCGGCCCGTACGCCGCTCAGGCCTTCAACAGCCCCTGGCTGGCGGCCTTCGAGACGGCCTCCGCACGTCCGCGGACCCCGAGCTTGCGGTAGATCGACACGGTCTCATTGCGCACGGTCGAGACGCTGTACGCCAGCGACGCGGCGATCTGCGGATTCGTGGCACCCGTCGCCAAGAGCCGCAGCACGTCGAGTTCACGTTCGGTGAGATGAGCGGCCGAGCCGGCACTGTCCTCGGGAAGGAACTCGCGCAGTAGTCGCACCCGCCGCATCGACCGCACGTCGTTCAACGCTCTCGCGACAGGCTCCCCGCGATCGAGTTCGCGACGCGCTCCCTCGTCGTCACCCAGCCGGTGCAGCAACATCGCCACCCACACCGACACCGGACCGTCACAGCACCACGCGTGACTGTCGAGCGACACGTGCGACACCCACGGCAGGAGGATGTCGGCGATCTCGCGATGGAGATCGGGCGTGTCGAGTTCGACCGCCGCTGCAGCCAGACGGGTGGCGAGCATGAGATAGCTGGCCTCCTCGTCGAGTTGCCTCAACGCCCTGCGCACGTACGACTCGGCACGCTCGTGTTGACCACAGCGGGCCAGCATGAAGGCCACGCCTGCCCTGCCGATCGGATTGAGCAGACCGAGGAAGTCGTCGCTCATCTGCACGGCCGGCATGCGTTCCGGGTCGTCGAGGCTGATCGCGTGCTGACCCTCGAAGAAGAATGCGGCACCCAACCACCCGGGCACCTCGACGCTCTCACCGACCTGTTGCGCGCGCAGCGCCTCCTCGGCTCCCCTGTCGAACTCGCCGTCGAGGTACATGCCGCCCGCCACCGTGGTACGTGCCCGCCACAGGAGCCGGGGGTTCCCGTCTCGTTCGGCCACCCACCGGACCACGGCGAGCGACTGGTCGTAGAGAGCGCGGTCGGCCGACTCGAGTGCGTCGACCGACAACGCGATCGCCGCCTCGACCTGCAACGACGGATCCCGGATCTCCTCGGCCAGCTGGAGGGCCGCCATCGACACCTCGCGCCGGCGCATGAGATGTCGAGGACCTCGATGAGTCGTCCTCCACGACATGAGTGCGAGCAATCGCGTGCGGGGGTCGCAACCCTTCGCCATCTCGATCGCCTCGTCGGCGAACCGCTGGGCCGTCGCGGCACGGGCGACCCATGCGAACTGCTGGCCGTCCTCGTTCGAGAGCGGGATCCTGTTCTCCGTGAAGGCTCGTGCAGCTCGGATACGAGCGAACTCGTCGGGCCGCTCAGCGACCTCCTCGGCGCGGCGCAGAAGGCCCGAGGTCGCCGGGTCGCCGGCGTACCAATCGGCGGGCAGGGCGTGCTGGACTGCGGCTCGCACGACGAGCGCAGGGTCGTGGGCCAACTCCCCGAGCGTCACTGCTCGACCCAGGTGGTGGCGAGCAGCCGCAACGTCGCCGACACCGTCGAGCGCGGTCGCAAGGTCGCAGAGGCGTCGGCCCTGGTCAGCGAAGTCGCCCGACGTGTCGAGTTCGACGGCGAGTTCGAGAAGCTGACGCGCCGACGAGTAGTCGCCGACGGACAGGCTCGTACGCCCCCCGTGGTCGGCCATCGACACCATCTCCTCCAGCCCCACGAGACGCCCCGCAGCGCGGGCATGGGCGATGGCATCGACGATCCCCTCCGGTCCCTCGGCGAACCGACGACGGGCCACCGCGGCATGAACCTCGGCGACGACCTGCTCGGGCAGGTTGGCGATCAGTTCGATCTTGTCGAGTTCGTCGACCTCGTCATCCGCTCCGAGCACTCCCGCATCTCGAGCGTTCGACAACGCCACCTCGGCCTCGGCCAGGTGCACGTGGGCGTCTCGGGCGACTCCCGTGGGGGTGATGTCACCGGCCACCAGACCGATGGCGAGCAGGTGCCGCCACGTGGCGTCGTTCGGCTCGGGCCCCATCGCGTCAGGCTATGACGACCGGCCGCCACCACCGGCCGTCGACCGCGTTGCCCGATCGTCCATTTCTTCGTCTACCCACTGTCCATCACTGCCCTGGTCGTGGACACTCATCCGTGTCGGGCACTGTGCTCGGCGCAGAAGTGGTTCACACTGAGCAGGACCGAGTCCGGCCGATCCGTCCGTCGGCCGGCTCGGTCCCCGTCAGGGTGGAGGGCAGCGACGATCGGGGCCAGTCGCGAGACGGGACGCTCGTGCACCGGGCCGCTCACAGCACTCCGACCAACCGGGCTTCTGCGCGCACTACGGTGCGCCCATGTCGCAAGTGAGGGTCGGAATCGTCGGGACGAGTTGGTGGGCGGAGGCCATGTACCTCCCCGCTCTCGCCTCCCACCCACACGGTCGGATCACGGCGATGTGCGGACGCGACCTCGACAAGGCCCGGAAGGTCGCCGCACAGTGGGGCATCGAGAGCGTGTACGCCACGGTGGAGGAGATGCTCGAGCACGTCGACGCCGTGATCGTCGCCTCCTCGAACGCCAGCCACCACTCGATCGCCCTCACCGCGCTGCGGGCAGGGGCGCACGTGCTGTGCGAGAAGCCGCTCGGACTGAACGGGGCCGAGGCCGACGAACTCGCCGCTGCCGCTTCTGCAGCGGGGGTCGTGACCCTGACGCCGTTCACGTATCGCTTCATGCCGGTGTTCCGCGAACTCCGTCACCACATCGACAACGGCTTCGTCGGCAACCCGTATCACATGGCCGCCCGCTACTACACGGGCTATGCGCGTGAGGGCGAGTACAGCTGGCGCTTCGACCGCGCCGAGGCCGGCTCGGGAGTGCTCGGCGACCTCGGGAGCCACTGGATCGACCTCGCCCTGTTCCTACTCGGACCGATCCGCCAGATCAGCGCCGTCACGACCACCGCCGTGCCCCGCGCCGCACGACCCGACGGCGCGCCGTACGACGCGTGCGAGGACGTGGCGATGATGACCGCCCGGTTCGCCAACGGCGCCGTTGGCCAGTTGATCGTCAGCGCCGTGGCGTGGGAGGGGACGCCCTTCGGCCAGACCCACCACGTCGAAGTGCACGGGAGCGGCGGGAGCCTGCACGCCTACAACGACTGGGACACCGTGCAGGAGGTGCGCGGACTGCGCTCCGGAGCGACCGGGCCGGCGCCGTTGCTCGAGCGCACGCCACACATCTGGGAGGGTCTGCGCACCGGCACCGTGCACGACACCTACCGCGACGTGTTCCGCACCACCGAGGCGATGACGCGTGGCTGGGTCACGGCGATCGCCACCGGCTCGCCGTGCGAGCCCGACCTCGCCCATGGCGCTCTCGTGCAACGGATCACCGATGCCGCGGTCGCCAGCGCCGCCAACGACGGCCGCCTCATCGACGTCGCCTGAATCTGGGGCCGGCTTCTCTGGCCCGCCGCCCCTGGTCGGGCGAACCTCGTGACACCCTCGGAGCAGGCTGACCCACGACCGGCACGATCAGGAGGACGCCTGCCATGAGTCACGAGTACTGCCCCGAGTGCAACAGCTATCTCGGGATCGATGAGTGGGACAGCTGCCCCGAGTGCGGGGCCGTGTTCAGGGACACCGACGACGACTCGTACGACGAGCTCGAGGGGTAACGAGTCGGGCTCCGTCGACCGGAGCCGACCGGGCATCGGCGGCTACGGTCGCGCACATGTCCGACGCCACTGATCGCCTCCTCGACTTCCTCGCCCAGTTCGACTCCCGCGTGCAGGCCGCCGCGGGTGGCGACTGGAGCCGTCCCGCTCCGTGCGACGACTGGACCGCCCGCGACGTGGTGGTCCACGTCGCCAACAACATGTTGAACCTGACGGCGGGCCTCTCCGGCTCGGAGCCGCAGCCGATCGGCGACGACGAGGACACGGTCGCCGGCTGGAACCGTGCCCTCGAGGCCGCCCGCACCGTGTTCCCCACCGCCGACACCTCGCAGAACGTGCCCGGTCCGATGGGTCCGATGCCGGCCGACATGCTCATCGGCCGACTCGCAGCGATGGACACCCTCGTCCACATCTGGGACCTTGCCCGGGCCACCGGTGGTGACGAGCGGCTCGACGTCGAGGCCGTGGAGCACGCCTATTCGGGGATCAAGCCAATGGATGCGATGATCCGCCGCCCCGGTGTGTTCGGCCCGAAGATCGAGTCGGCACCGGGTGCCGACCTGCAGACCGAGTTCCTCAACTTCCTGGGCCGAGTGGTCTGACCCGACCCCTGGTGACCGGTCGGTGACCGGTCACCAGTCGTCGTCCTCGTCGCACTCCTCGTCGTCGCTCGACAACCCGTATTCGGCTTCGGGGTACCGATCGGTGAGATACGCCCTCATCCAGGGAAGGTTCCGTTCAACTCCGGCGGCGCACGCCGCGCAGATGTCGAACTCGTACTCGACGATGTTCTCGGGGGTCAGTCGCCCGTCGAACGCCCGGACGTCCCGGCGGTGTCGACCACAGGCCCGGCAACGCAGGACCTCGAGAGGGGCGAGGCGGTCGTCGACGACGTCGGCGAACCAGTTGTCGACTCCCGAGCTGAAGTCGTCCTCGGAATCACCCTTGAAGACGCCGCTCGACACGACGGCCCCGTCGGACTCTCTGACGGCCTCGACCCACAGTTCGTCCCCCATGGTGGGGATGAGGTGGAAAGCGACACCGTATTTGCGGATGGTGCTCATGACTGGATCTCCTTTCGTGGGATCACGAGCAGCCGTCTCTGACGCGCCAGAGACGGACGCGTGTGATGACGGGAGGAGAGGGGGAGCAGTCAGGGCGGGCTCGACACACCCACATTCTGACAGGAGGGTGTCACAGGGTTTCCGCGGCGGGTCGCCACGGCTCGGGCCGCACCCACCGCTATTCTCAACCCAGTTCAGTTCAATGAATGGCGGTACGCATGGAACGGATTCGACCCCTCGACCCCCCGCACAAGGGGCTCCGGCACGGCCTCGGCCAGCTGTCGTTCATGCTCGGCAACACCGACTTCCGCGACGACAACGAGCTCGCCCGGCTGCGCACGCTCACCGATGAGGTCGTCACGCTCCTGCACGACCACGCCCGCCAGGAGGACGAGTTCATCTTCGCTCCTGCCGAGCGGTTCGCACCCGGGAGTCCGGCCGTCGATCGCGAGCAGCACGACGCGCTCCACGCGGCGGTCGAAGCGATCCACGCAAGGATCAGTGCTCTCCGGCCCGAGACATCCGCTGGCGAGGTCGACGAGATCATCCGAGCCTTCCGCTCGTTCCACGTCGACTACTTGGTGCACATGGACCACGAGGAGAGCATCCTCGAGCCGATCCTGATCGCACATCAGACCGACGAGTAGATGATCGCCGACCAGGGCGTCATCATGCAGACGGTGCCGTTCGAGACCCTCCTGCTGTGGTTCAAGTACATCGTCCCAGCGCGCAGCACGAGCGACAACCGCCAAGTCCTCGCTGGCTTCAAGTCCGCGGCTCCCGCGGAGGCCTTCGACACCGTGGCTGCTCTGCTCCGTGACGTTCTCCCACCGGAGCGCTTCGCCGCCATCACCGACGGGCTCTGATCCTCCACGGTCGAGAGCGACGTCGATCGCCCCACCGCTCAGCTGAGCAGCATCTTCAGCGCGACGAGGATGCCGAACGAGATGACGACGGCGCGCATGACCCGCGGGTTCATCCGGCCCACCATCGAGCCACCGAAGTGGCCGCCGACGAGGCTGGCAGGGGCCATCACCACGGCGAACCCCCACTCGACCTTGCCGGTGAACACGAAGAACAGCGCAGCCACGACGTTGATCACCAACGACAGCACCTGCTTGAGGGCGTTGAGCCGCGGGAGCTCGCCGTCGAGCAGGAGGCCGAGAACGGAGAGCAGCATGATCCCGATGCCGGCGCCGAAGTAGCCGCCGTAGATCGCCGTCAGGAACACAGCGATCACGAGCGCCGGGGGCGTCACTGAGTGGTCGACCATGAGTCGGTGGCCGAACACACGCGCCTTGATCGCGTCCTGGAAGCCGAGCAGCGCGCACGCGAGCAGGATCAGGAACGGCACGAGCAGGTCGAAGACGCGCTGCGAGGT
>JBEBDM010000250.1:0-3618 GCA_041156905.1 Actinomycetota bacterium
ACGAGCGGCCCTACGAATGAGCGACCCGACGGAGGGTCTGCGCATCCGACCCGCCGTCCGCGCGCTCCTGCTGACACCCGACGACGAGGTGCTGCTCGTGCGCTTCGAGTTCCCCGGCGGCCGGACACGGTGGGCGCTCCCCGGTGGAGGGGTCGAGGAGGGCGAGAGCGACGTCGCTGCGCTCGAGCGCGAACTCGACGAGGAGGTCGGGCTGGTGGGGGCCGAGATCGGTCCGCACGTCTGGACCCGCCTCCACGTGGTGCCGTTCGTGAGCGGCCTGTGGGACGGCCAGCGCGACCACATCCACCTCGTTCCCTGCACCCGGTTCGAGCCGGCACCACGCCTCGGCTGGGACACGCTACGCGCCGAGTACTTGTACGAGATCCGGTGGTGGGCGGTGAGCGAACTCGCCACGGCGGGGCTCCCGCTCGCCCCGGCCGATCTCGTCGAGCGCATCGGTGACCTCCGCCGCGACGGCCCTCCTGCCGAACCGATCCGAGTCGCGGTCTGAGCAACGCGTAGCCTGCGCTCGTGCCCAGCAGTTCCGCCATCGCCGCGTTCGCCGTCGCCTCGTTGCTGCTCCTCGTCATCCCCGGCCCGGCGGTGCTCTACATCGTCAACCGCAGCGTCAGTGACGGTCGCCAGGTGGGCATCGCCGCCGCCACCGGACTCTCGCTCGGCAACCTCGTGCACGCCCTCGCCGCGGCCGCCGGGTTGAGCGCCGTCATCTCGACATCGGCAGCGGCGTTCAACGCCGTCAAGTGGGCAGGTGCCGCGTACCTCGTGTGGGTGGGCGTCCGCACCCTGATGCGACCTGCTCCGGTCATCGACCCCGACCGTCCCGGAGTGAGCCTGCGCCGCTCGTTCACCCAGGGCATCGTGGTCAACACGCTGAACCCGAAGGTCGCCCTGTTCTTCCTGTCGTTCCTGCCGCAGTTCATCGACACCGACGCCGGTCGTCCGGGGCTGCAGGCACTGGTGCTCGGGCTCGTGTTCGTGCTCATCGGGTTCTGCACCGACAGCACCTACTCGCTGCTGGCGAGCGGACTCCGACACGTGCTGTTGCGCGGCAAGGCGCTCCCCTTCGTGCAGCGCTGGGTGGCCGGCACGGTGTTCATCGGGCTCGGTCTCGTGGCCGCCAGCGCGTCGGCCTCGCACGCCCGCTCGTCCTGAGCGTTTCGTGGCGCCGCCGGTTACCCTCGCCCCGTGAGCACCACCGAACCACGCCCGATGTGCGTCGTCGGCGACTTCGCGTGGGACGTGCTCATCCGCACGAACAGCGAACTGCTGCGTGGTGGCGACACCTTCGGCGAGGTCATGCTCACGCCCGGTGGCAGTGCGGCCAACGTGGCCGTGTGGGCGAGTCGGGCCGGTCAGCCCACTCGCTTCGTCGGCAAGATCGGCCGCGACCGGATGGGCCAGCTCGCCCTCGAAGATCTCCAGCGCGAGCAGGTCGAGGCGCACCTCATCGAGACCGACGCCCACCTGACCGGATCGGTCGCCGTGTTCGTCGACCACACCGGCGAACGCTCGATGGTCTCGGGCCATGGTGCCGACTTCTACCTGATGCCCCAGGAACTGCCGCGCACTGCGATCCGCACGGCCGCCCACCTGCACATGACGGCGTGGTCGTTCTTCGTCGATCCCCCGCGTGCAGCGGCCCGCGCCGCGGCGCTCACGGCCCGTGACGCCGGTGCCACGCTCTCGTTCGACCCGGGTTCGTTCCAGATGATCGGCGAGATGGGCGTGCCCCAGTTCCTCGCCGTCACCCAGGACCTCGGCATCGACATCCTCTTGCCGAACAAGGAGGAGGGTTCGATGCTCACGGGCGGGCTCACCGATCCGCAGGAGATCGCGGCCGCTCTCGCCGATCTCTACCGCGGGGCGCTCGTGATGCTCAAGCTCGACGCAGCAGGGGCACTCGTGTACGAGAACGGACACGCCACCCACATCCCGGCCGGCACCAACAACCTCGTCGACGCGACCGGAGCGGGCGACTCCTTTGCCGGTGGGTTCCTCGCCCACTACCTCCACAGCCGCGACGCGGTGGAGGCAGCCCGGTTCGCCACCTCGATCTCGGCGTGGGTCATCGAGCACCTCGGCGCACGGCCCGAGCCCGACGCCCGCCTCCGCACCCTCCTGCAGCGGCCCCGATGAGCGAGCAGCACCTGAGCCCGCTCGACTGGGTCCGCTGGGCGGTGCCCGGCATCGTCTGGGGCACCTCGTTCTATTTCATCGCCGAGGGCCTCGAGGCCTTCCCGGCGATCGTCATCACCCCGCTGCGCGTTGCCCTCGGGTTCCTCACCCTCGCGATGTTCCCCGCCGTCCGTCGCCAGCGCATCGAGCGCTCCGACTGGCTGCGTGTCCTCCTGCTCGGCACGATCTGGATGGCCATCCCACTCTCGCTGTTCCCGTTCGCCGAGGAGACCGTCTCGTCGTCGGTGACCGGGATGCTCAACGGGGCCACCCCGATCTTCGTCACCACGGTCGCTGCGGCGATGGCCCGCTCGATGCCCTCACGCCAACGACTGCTCGGCCTGGCGATCGGCTTCGCCGGCGTCGTGCTCATCGCCCTTCCGTCGGGCGGCGGCGAGAACTCGTGGGGCGGCATCGGCCTCATCTTCCTCGCCCTCGTCTTCTACGGCTTCGCCCTCAACGTGGCTGTCCCGTTGCAGCAGAAGTACGGCGCCCTCGTGCTGATGTGGAGGGTGCAGCTGGTGGCCGTCTGCATCACGACACCCTTCGCCCTCCCCTCCCTCGGTGACGTCGAGTTCACCTGGCCGGCGATGGCGGCGATGGTCGGCCTCGGCAGCCTCGGCACCGCCGTCGCCTACGTGGCGATGGCCGACAACGCTGGTCGACTCGGCAGCAGCCGAGCCTCGGCGAGCGTGTACCTCATCCCGGTCGTGTCACTCCTGCTGGGAGCCGTGGTGCGCGGTGAGAGCGTGGTCGCCCTCTCGGTGCTCGGTTGCGCCGTGGCCCTCGGTGGCGCCTACGTCGCCTCGCGCCGCTGACCCGACCGCATCCGTCAGCGGAAGTCGCGGCTGGTGAGTGCTGCCGGGACGGGTAGCGGGGTGAGTACCTCTGCCACCACGTTGATGACTCCCTCGCTGCTCTCGAGCCGACCGCGCACCAGCAAGGCCGCCGCGCCCCGCGCCTCGCGCCGGTGACGCTCCCAGCACCCCTTGGAGACGACGACGTTGATCAGGCCGGTCTCGTCCTCGAGGTTCATGAACAACGTGCCCTGCGCCGTCATCGGCCGCTGACGATGGGTGACCACCCCGGCCACCAGTACACGGCTGCCCGGCTCGATGCTCGCCAACCGCGTGGCCGGCACCACGCCGCGTTGCTCGAGGTCGTCGCGCAGGAAACGCGTCGGATGACCGTCGGGAGCGACACCCGTCGCCCACAGGTCGGCGATGGCGACCTCGACCGGATCCATCCCCGGGAGGGTCGGCGCGCGCTGGCCGGTGATCACGCCCTCGAGCCGGTCGGGGCGCGACTGCGACGCCGCACCCACCGCCCACAGCGCTGCCCGGCGCTCGAGCCCGAGGCTCTCCCCGAACACGCCCGCCGTGGCGAGCGCCTCGAGGTGCGGCAGTTGCAGGTCTGGGACCC
>JBEBDM010000251.1:0-9125 GCA_041156905.1 Actinomycetota bacterium
CGGGTTGCTCCGTCACGGCCAGTTCCTGCGCCGCTTCCCCACGCTGGCCGAGGCCGCCCTCGACGGCACCCTCCCCGAGGCCCACCTCGTCGCCCTCCGACTGGCGTCGTGTCGAGCCACCGAGGGCGTGCTCGAGCCGATGCAGGAGGCGATGGTCGATGCCCTCGCACCGCTCCCTGCCGCCGACGCGACCCGTGCCTGCCAGGCGTGGAAGTCGAGGGCCGAGTCTCTCGTGCCCGGACACGAGCCGCGTGTCCGCGAGCAGTCGCTCCGGTTCGCCACTGCCGACGACGGCTGCCTCGTCGGCAACTTCGTCCTCGGGCCTGATGCTGCTCGCCAGTTCGAACACGCACTCACCACCGCTGCGGCGCCTCCGACGCCGGGCACGAGCCGGGCCCGGCGCCATGCCGACGCGCTCGCCGACGTCTGCGCGATGTTCAACGCGAACCACGCCTCGGCCGGCACACCGCGCCACCGGCCTCACGTCGAGGTCGTCATCGACGCCGACGATCTCGACCCTCGCCGGCCGACCTGTCCCGAGGATGCCCTGCTCTGCGACTGCGTCATCCACCGTGTGCTCCGGTCGGGCACTGCCGTGCTGGAGTACGGGCGGGCCACGCGCACCGTCTCACGTCACCTGTTCAGGGCCCTCGCCGTGCGCGACCAAGGGTGCCGCTTCCCCGGATGCGATCGCCCAGTGTCGTGGTGCGACGCGCACCACGTGGTGCACTGGCGGCATGGCGGCCACACGCACCCCGACAACCTCGTACTGCTGTGCAGCCGTCATCACCACCAGGTCCACGCCCCCGGATGGACGGCAGCGCTGACGCCCGACGGCACCCTCGTCATCCGCACGATCGACGGCACCGAACGACGATCTCGACCACCCCGACCACCCCGTGAGGGCCGAGCCGGACCGGAGATCGTGACCTAGTGGACGTCGTGGAGCAACGCCGCGCCGACGGCCCCGGCGCGCTCACCGAGCTCGGCGAAGGCGAGTCGGGGGTGCGGGCGGAGGTGCGGGGCGTAGAGCAGTTCGGTGAACCACTTCTGGATCGGGTCGAGGTAGAGGTCGGCCGAGGCCGCCAGTCCGCCACCGAGCACGAACAGTTCGGGATCGAGCACGTTGGTGAGGTTCACCAACCCGAGGGCGACCCAGCGACCGAAGAGGTCGATGACGGCCAGCGCATCGGCGTCGCCCTCGCGGGCGGCGGCCTGGACGTGTTCGCCACGGACGTACTCGGGATCACCGCCGGCGAGCTCGACGACGCGGGAGATGCGCTTGCCCACCGCTGCCTCACGGGCCAGACGGGCGAGGCCCGAGCCCGAGGCGTAGCGCTCCCAGCAGCCGCGACGGCCACAGGGGCAGGGCGGCCCGTCGGGGTCGACCACCCTGTGACCGATCTCGCCGGTGAAGCCGTTGACACCACGCACCACCTGGTTGTTGGTGAACACCCCGCCACCGATACCAGTGCCGAGAGTGACCATCACGAAGTCGTGGACTCCGCGGGCGGCGCCGACCTGCCATTCGGCGGCGGCGGCGCAGGTGCCGTCGTTGTCGGCTTCGACGTGGATTCCGAGACGCTCCGAGAGCAGCGGGCCGGCAGCGAAGTCGTTGATGTCGACGAGGTTGGGTGCCGCGCGCAGGGTTCCCGAGCGGGTCACCAGACCCGGCACACCGATACCGAGCGAGTCGAACTCCCCGAGACGATCCGCGAGCTCGGCGAGCGTGTCGATGATCCGCGCCGGACCCTTGGGGGTCGGCAGACGGTGCTCGACGACGACCTCACCCGAGGAGTCGAGCACGACGCCGAGGCACTTGGTGCCGCCGACATCGATGCCGGCACGGCGCCGCGTCACTGCTCGGCCCGGGTCTTCAGTTCGCGCACGGTGTTGAGGATGCGGACCTCGGCGCGCCGCTTCACGAAGCCGGGCAGCGGGACGACGAGCTCGATGGCGAGGTCGTAGCGCACCTCGGTGCCACCGTCGGCGGTGGGGCTGAAGTGGTAGGCCCCGTCGATGGTCCGCATGATGTCGCCGCGGAGCATCCGCCACGAGAGCGCGGCGGGCGCCTGCGAGTAGTCGTAGCCGAGCGTGTAGTGCGTGCTGCGACCCAGCGCCGACGCACGAAACTCGACCTCGGTGGGCCGACCCTCGTCGTCACGCGAACGCACCACGACGTCCTTGACGTCCTTGGCCCAGTCGGGATAGTGCTCGAAGTCGGACGCGATCGCCCAGACCCTGGCGGGGTCGGCGGCAATGGTGATCGTCTGGGAGGCGGTGTCGGCCATCGGGAGCCCTACTCGTTCCTGCTGTCGGATGTCGATGAACGCGGCCCTCGGGTTCGCTCGAGCCTCGGTCCGAATGAACCGTACCGCGCGGCCCATGCCCCGTTCATGCCAATCCCGAGCATCGGGACGAGCACACCGAAGGCGAGGGCGTTCAGGGATGTCGCGCCGAGACCGATCGATCCGACGATCGCTCCCCCGAGTCCGAGCACGACCTGCACGACGAGCGCTGCCGTCATCGTCCGACGAACGGCGGCGGGTGCCGTCGGCCCGGTGAGCAGGAAAAGGTTGGCGACACCGACCTCGTGGACGCGTGACCGTTCGAGGGCCGAGGTGTACGCCCACAGGGCCGTGGCGACTCCCATCGCGAAGAGCAGGAGTGAGACCACGGCGACGAGCACCTGTGCGGGTCGCTCGGACCGCAGCGGGATCGCCACTGCCTCGGCCACGACGAACACGGCCGTGCCGACGACGTTGACCCGGACCAGGAGGTGTCCGTCGGGCTGCGTCGCACTCATATCGAGGTCATTCTGCCAGCGCGCCGAGGGAGATCCCCAGCCGCCGGGCGAGCACGTCGTAGGAGAACTCGCGCACCGCGCGCTCACGACCGGCGACCGACATCCGTTCACGCAGGGCAGGGTCGTCGAGCAGGCGCTCGAGTGCTGCAGCAACGTCGCGCGCTTCATCGGGGCGTCGGATCACGAGACCCGACACCTCGTCCTCGACGGCCTCGGCGGCACCTCCCGAGTCGCCGGCGACCTGTGGCACTCCGCTCGCCGCGGCCTCGAGGAACACGATGCCGAAGCCCTCCTGCTCGAGGCCACCCCATCGATTGCGGCACAGCATCGCGGCCACGTCGGCACAGCCGTAGAGGCGCGGCAGGTCGTCGTGCGAGACACGGCCCATGAAGCGCACCGGCGCCGAGAGCGACTGGGCCAACTGACGCAGACGCGGTTCGTCGCGGCCCGCACCCGCGATCGCGAGGAGCAGGTTCGGGCGACTCGGGGCGAGCAGGGCCGCCGCACGGATCGCGGTGTCGAACCCCTTGCGCGGCACCAGGCGACTCACACCCACCACCAGCTCGGCGTCGTCGGGGATCACGAAGTTGGCGCGCGCCTCCGCGCGCTCGGCAGCCGTGAGCGGACGGAAGCGCTCCGTGTCGACCCCGGGCGGAACCACGGTCACCGGCAGCGACCGACCCGCGGCACGCTCGGCCTCCGCCGCCGGATACCCGCCTGCCGCCACCACGTGTCGGGCCCGTCGCAGGACGTGACCGAGGACCTGCCGACTCACCGGCAGACGGCCGGGCACCGTGACCTCGGCTCCGTGCAACACGACGTCGTACGGCAGCGACAGGCTCGGCCCGACAAGACCGACCGGCAGCGCAGGGTCGAGCACCACGAGATCAGCGCCGACCCGGGCGGCCATCTCCTCGATCCGGCGCACCATCCACGGATGCGGGAGCAACACCGGCTCGCGGGTGCGCTCGATGTGGAAGGCCTGGGCGGCATCGAACTCCTCGGCGCCCTCGTACGGGGTGGTGAGCACGGCGAACGACTCGGGCGGTAGTCGCCGCCACCACTCCCACAGCAACGACTGGATGCCGCCGATCTTCGGGGGGAAGTCGTTGGTGACGAGGAGGTGCTTCATGCGACGTGGCGACCCCGACGCTGCGCCGCCCACTCGGCGTGCTCCTGCAGGACGGGATCGTGATGAGCACGGTAGTGCTCCAGCACGGCGTCGAGCCGCTCAGCCAGTGCGACATCGTCGACAGGTCCGGCGTTGCCGAGGACGACGAGAGCGTTGCGGCGCACCCAGCGCAGGTCGCGGTCGTGCAGGAACCACCGACCCCACACCTCCATCACACCGTCGTCACCGGCCTCGAGCAGGGCGAGGGCGTCGACCCACGCCCGCACCGGCTCGTCGGCCGGCGGTTCGATGCGCGCGGCAGCACGACCACGCCGGTCGCCGAGGGCCATGCTCGGGGGGCACGACGTCTGACAGTCGTCACAGCCATAGATGCGGTCACCCACGGCCGCACGCAGCTCGACGGGGATCGAGCCGGGACGTTGGAGGACCCACGCGAGGCACCGGCCGGCGTCGATCACACCGGGCTCGAGGATCGCCGCAGTGGGACACGCATCGAGGCACGACCGACAGGCACCACAACCGTCGTCGAGAGGCCCCGCGGAGAGCGGTAGCGGTGCGGTGGTCACCACGCACCCGAGCACGAACCAGCTCCCGGCACCCGGCACGAGGAGGTTGGCGTTCTTGCCGAACCAGCCGATCCCGGCGCGATGGGCGACGGCGCGGTCGACGATGCTGTTGTCGTCGGCGAAGGGCACGGCCTTCCACCCGTCGGCCCGCAGGCGTCGGGCCACCTCCCACAGGGCGGCCCGGAGCGGCGCGTAATGGTCGACCCACGCATAGCGACCCACACGTGCCGACAGCGGCCCGGGAACAGGCACGTCGTCGAGGAGGTACGGCCGGGCGGCCACGAACACCGATCGGGCGTCGGCGACCGCCTGCTGCGGGTCGGTGGACCGCTCCGGGTTGCGGAACGTGAAGCCGAGCCCGGCGTCGAGGCCGCGGTCGAGCCTGTCGTGGATCGCCGCGCGCGCCTCGGTGAGCACCGAGGCGTCGCACACCCCGGTGCGGGTCACCCCGTGCGGGATGCACAGCGCGCCGAGCCGGGCGAGGTAGTCGTCGTCGGGTTCGACGGGCGCTGGGTCAGGTGGCCTCACGATGCCGCAGCGTAGGCACCAGGCCGGCCTCGGAGAGCAGGCGCACGGCGCGCATCTCCGCGAGGTCGAGCACGACCGGTTCGCGGTGCGGCGGGGCGAGGAGGTGGGTGACGACACAATCGGCGCAGGCCGCGGTGCCGTCCTGTGTGCAGGTGTCGCAATCGATGACGGTGTGGGACATGCCCCCACCCAACACGGGGGGTGTCATGGGGTTCGGGAGACCGGGTGTGGGTGTCAGCGCCGGGCGAGGGCCACGGCGGCGTCGCTGGGCACCGTGTTGGCGCCCATCGCCTTGACGTCGCGGAGGATCGCCTTGTCGTTGGTGACCACCAGAACCGGCACCGCGGCGTCGAGGGCACCGACCTCCTGGCGGATCACGTCGTCGGCCAGCACGCCCTCCGGGGAGAACGAGACACGAACCAGTCGCCGGGCCGTCGTCGAGGCTCCCGGCATCGTGGTGCCGTCGAACACGACGTGGATCCGGGCGCCCCACCGACTCGCCATGCCCTCGGCTGCGTCGATGCAGCGGTCGCGTTGTTGCACCAGCGGAAGGGAGGGCCAGCCCAGCTTGGCGACGTTGTAACCGTCGATCACGACATGGATGCCCGGCACCTTGAGCAGGTGCTGCAACGTCGCCACGTCGTCGCCATAGGCGCTCCCGGGGATGGCCTGGGGTGCCCGGCGCGCTCCCGACCTGCCCGCAGGCACGGCCACGAGGGCTTCCAGCACCCCATGCGCCTCGGCGAGCAACGAGCGCACACGGTGGACCTCGGCGGACTCCGCCCACGACGACGCGGTATCGGCCAGCAGGGCGTCGCGGGCCGCCTCGGCCTCGGCCAGACGGACGCGGAGGGCGTCGAGCTCGTGCTCGGCCGACTCGGCGCGGGCCACGGCCTTGTCGCGCTCACCCGAGCCACGTCGGGCTGTCGACGAACGCTCTGCCGCGAGCTTCTCGGCCGCGGCGCTGCGCTTCTCCTCCGCCCCGAGCCGCTCCCGCATCGCTGCCAGCTCGGCACCCTGCGCCGCGAGGGTGGCCTTCATCGACTCGACCTCGGTGCGCAACTGGGCGAGCTTGGCCTCGGCCGCCTCGCGCCGGCGCCGCTCCGCCCCCGACCCGTCGGAGGAGGGCTGTTCACCGCTGTCCGCGACGAGACCCGCCACGCTCTCCTGCCAGCCTTCCGGCCGCGACAGCCACAGGTGGCCCGCCTCACCGGCGATCTGTGCCGACGAACGCGACCCCACCCACGCCCGGAAGACCTCGTTCGTCTCGAGCACCCCGCGCACACGCCCGAGGTCGGCGTCACGGACGTCGCGGTGCGCGAGCAGGAACGTCCGCAGGCCCGACGGGACCTCGGGTCCGCCCTCGCGGGGTGCCAGGTGGGCCATACCGAGCGCGAACTTGATCGCCTTGCGCAGCTCCCTGTCGGGCAGCGACGGCGGTACGCGATCGACCATGTCGGCACCCTACCGACGAGAGCCCGACGGCGACCCGAACAGTGTCGGGCGAACACATGTTCTTGACATCGAACCCCTGTTCGTGCTGCAGTGGTCGGGTGCCCCGTTCGCCGAGACCTACTGCCGACCTGCTGCCCGGCCAGCTGTCGCTCGACGACCTGGGCACACCGCTCCACATGGTGACCTTCTGCGTCATCGACATCGAGACCACCGGATCCGACCGCGGTGGCGACTCGATCACCGAGATCGGGGCCGTGAAGGTCCGTGGCGGCGAGCTGCTCGGCACGTTCGGGACCCTCGTGCATCCCGGCTGCCTGATCCCGCCCACGATCACCCTGCTCACCGGCATCTCCGACGTCATGGTCGCCGATGCACCGCGCATCGGTGAGGTCCTGCCGTCGCTCCAGGAGTTCGTCGGCGATGCCGTGATCGTCGGTCACAACATCGGGTTCGACCTCGCCTTCCTGAACGCCGCCCTCCGCCGCGCCGATCGCGAGGCGTTCGCCAACACCACCGTCGACACGCTCCCGCTCGCCCGGCGGCTCCTGCGCGACGAGGTGCGCGACTGCCGCCTCGGCACGCTCGCCCAGCAACTCCGACTCCCCACGCGCCCCACGCACCGCGCCCTCGACGACGCCCTCGCCACCACCGAGCTGCTCCACGTACTGCTCGAACGGGCTGCCACGATGGGCGTGCTCGGGCTCGACGACCTGCTCACGCTGCCCTCGATGGGTCGACACCCGCAGGCGTCCAAGCTGCGCCTCACCCACACGCTCCCCCGCTCGCCCGGCGTGTATCGCTTCCTCGACGCGCAGGGCCGCACCCTCTACGTCGGCAAGGCCACCAATCTCCGAGCGCGGGTGCGCAGCTACTTCTCCACCGACGAGCGGCGCAAGATTGGAGCGCTGCTGCGCGAGACCCAGCAGGTCGCCCACACCCCGCTCCCCGATCCACTCGCCGCAGAGATCCTCGAGAGCAGGTACATCCACCGCCTCGCACCGCGGTACAACCGGGTCGGCACCACGTGGCAGAAGTACTGCTACGTGCGCCTCACCACCGACGAGGCCTTTCCCCGGCTCGCGATCACCAACGAGCCGGCTGCCACGGGTCTGCACATCGGGCCGCTGCCGTCGCGGGCGATGGCCGTCGCCGTCGTCGAGGCGGTCCAGGCGGCGGTCCCGATCCGTCGCTGCACCACCCGGATCGGCACCACGCGTCGAGCCCGCCCCGGAGCAGTCCCGTGCCGGGGTGCACAGCTCGGTGTGGCCCTGTGCCCGTGCACCGGCGAGCTCGACGAGACGGCCTACTGGCCCGTCGTACAGCAGGTCGTCGCCGCACTCACCACCTCACCCGAGATCGTTCTCGATCCACTCTGGCGCCGGGTCGAGGCGCTCGCCGTGACCCGCCGCTACGAGGAGGCCGCCGCCACACGCGACCGCGCCCACGCCTTCGTCCAGGCCCTCAGCCGCCAACGGCTCCTCGACCAGTTGCGTGCGGCCGGCGACGTCGGGTTGCAGTGGCACGACACGGTGCTCCACGTCCGCGACGGGGTCCTCGTCGACGTGAGAGTTGACGGACAACTCCCTCTCGAACTCGAACTCCCGGCCCCGACGGTCACGCCGTTCCCGCTCCCGCTCCCTCGTGAGGCAGCCGACGAGGTGCTCTGCCTGGCTCGCGCGATCGACCGCGCCAGCCACCACGCCCGCGTGCTCTGGTGCGACGGCGAGTGGACGTGGCCGGCCCGGCCCGTCCCGCAACTCACCCGGCTCGCGCTGGCGGCCTGATCAGCCCTCGACCTGCGCCCCGGCGTGGTCGATCCGGAGGATCTTCACGTGGCCGTCGGACGGCATCTGCGAGGCGAGGGCCTCGGCCTCGTCGACCGCGCACATCGCCGCGACCGTCGGACCCGAACCGCTGAGCCACGACGCCCACGCACCAGCAGCGAGGGCGGCCTCGATGGCGGCACGGGAGGGCTGGGCCTCGGCCAGACGCAGGTCCTGGTGCAACCGGTCGCGGGTGGCTTCCCGAAGGACGTCGATCTCGCCTGCGGCGAGCGCCGCGACGAGCAGGGCCGTGCGACCGAGGTTGAAGACCACGTCGGCCATCGGCACCACGGTGGGCAGGGCCGCGCGCGACTTGTCGGTCGAGGTGCGGAACTCGGGCACCCACATCACCATCGCCGGGTCGAACGACATCGGCACGCGCACGGCGCGTCCGCCCGCCGTGGCGACCACGCCACCGAGTAGCGAGGCCGCGACGTTGTCGGCGTGACCCTCGAGTTCGGTGGCCAGGGCGAGCAGTTCGGGCTGGGCGTCGAGGAGGGCGTCCGGATCGGCACCGTGGCGCTGGACGTGGGCGGCCACCAGACCGGCCACACGCGCCGCCCCGCTGAAACCCATGCCGCGGCCCACGGGAATGTGCGTCCGTTCCCAGATCGGACCCTCGCCGCCATGGCGGTGGAAGGCCACCGACTCCGGGTGGCGGGGGTCGCACTGACGAGCACCCTCGGGCGCCTCGCCGAAGCCGAGTTCGAAGTAGAGCGAGAGGCCCATGCCGAGGGTGTCGAAGCCCGGGCCGAGGTTCGCCGACGACGCCGGCACGCGCACGACGGTGGAGGTCAGGTCGGTCGCCATCAGTG
>JBEBDM010000252.1:0-6422 GCA_041156905.1 Actinomycetota bacterium
CTGCTCGACGTGCGCGACCGGTTCCTCCGGCCCCACGGCCGCATCCTGCCGGCGAGGTTCCGTCTGTACGTCGAGCCGGTCTCGCTGCACGAGTCGATGCGTGTCCGCCGCTTCTGGAACATCGAACTCCCCGACGGCATCGACCTCAGCGCCATGCGCGAGTCGCACGCCGCCGACCGGATCGACACTGGCAAGCACGAGCAGATCTGGCTGCGCCCCGGCTCGGTCGCGGCGACCTTCGGGACACCGGCACCGATCCTCGAGTTCGATCTCGACACGCTCGCCCGAGCCGACGCCCTGCCGACCGACTTCGTCGTCGAGCGCACCGCCTCGGCCGACATGATCGTCGACGGCACCTGCATCTGGTTCGAGGCGATCTTCGATGACGAGACCGTGCTCTCCACCTCGCCGCTCGCCCCGCTCACCAGCTGGGGCAACCGCCTTTACCGACTCGACCGGGAGTTCGCCAAGGGTGAACCGCTCCGCGTCGACGTCCACATGCCGCGCCTGCTCGACCCCGACGCCTGGATGATCCTCGCGCACTGAGCACCGCCACCGAGACGGCTCGATGGCCCAGCCGCGCGTGCCGCGGACAGCGGCGCACCTCCTGCGTCTTGCTCACCGCAACGAACGCTCCGACAGCCGTGCCCTCCGGCCGCCCGATGCATCAGTCCGCCCCTGCTAAACTGAGTTCATGTTCTCCGTCGATGCCGTCATCACCGAACTCTTCCGAGCGCTCGACGCGAAGGATGCCGATCGGATCTGCGCCCAGTTGACGAGCGACGCTGCGATGGTCGACGAGATCACCAAGGGATGGATGATCGGCAGGGAGACCCTGCGCGAGCACCTCGCATCGACCCTGGCGGGCGTCGACTCGATCTCGTCGACGGTCCGCGATCTCCGTGTCCGCGAGTCGGGCCCTCTCGCCACGGCGACCTGCACACTCGCCCAGACCTATCGCATGGGCGGCGACCAGGTCGACGTGGTCGCTCCGACGTCGTTCACGCTCGAACTCATCGACGGTGCGTGGCTGATCGTCCAGATGCATTCGGTGCCCCTCGCCGACGCCTGACGGACCTCAGGGACGACCCGAGCCACACCCGCTTCGACGGACTCCCCCAGGTCCACCGGCGAGTGCTCCCGCGTCGAGGTCGTGGCGACCTCCGGGTTACGACGCAGCGACGGCGTCGGTGGCGAGGCGTGATGCCTCGACCCGTTCGACGCCCAGCGACATCAGCAATCGCCGGATGACGGCCACCCGATAGCCAGCATCCACGTCTCCGTCGAGCACCCGACGAGTAGCGAGGAGCAGCGCGCCGAGGAGCACATCGATCGTCGCGTCGTCGGGAACCTCGGAGAAGCGTCCGACCTTCGCTCCGTCGACGATGTCCTGACGGAGGTACGAGAGCGCTCCGTCGAGCAGCGCACGCTGCGCCACCTCCAGACGCAGCGCGACCCGCACGGTGGTGGGAACCACCAGAGCACTCGCCAGGCCACGGGCCGAGATGAGCGCGAACCGACGCGCCGGATCGGGGTCGTCGATCTCGCGGGCAGCGACTGCCGAGAACGTCTCCACCACGTGGGCGCCCAGCGCGGCATGGAGCGCATCACGATCGGCGAAGTAGTTGTAGAAGGTCCCGTGCGAGACACCCGCCCGCACCGCGACATCACCGATGCTGAAGCCCTCGCCACGCTCGGCGAGCACCTCGAGAGCAGCCTCCAGCAGCTGGGCGCGAGTGCGCGCCTTCTTCTTGTGGCCCCTGGTCAGCGGAGCCCTTTCGGCGGTCGACGTACTCACTGTTGACAGTGTCGTCAATCTTGAGCACAGTGTCAAACATGACCAACGCTTCCCTGAACCTCCGGTTGGCACACGCGACCATCCCCGCACGCGACCTCACCCGCATGGTCGCCTTCTACACCGAGGTCCTCGGCTTCCTCGTCACCAACCGTGGCGAGCCACTGCCGGGGATGGGCGAGATGGCCTTCATCTCGCAGACCCCCGACGAGCACCACCAGATCGTGCTGGTCCAGACCGCCGACCCCGCGCCGCGTGCGTTCATGCTCGCCGACCACCTCGCCTTCCGGGTCGGTTCGCTCGACGATCTCCGCACCCTCGCCGCACGCCTCGTCGCCGATGGAAACAGCACCGCGATCCCGATCGATCACGGCAACGCATGGTCGCTGTACTTCACCGACCCCGAGGGCAACGGGATCGAGTGCTTCCTCGACACGCCGTTCCATGTCGCCCAGCCGTATGGCGATGCGCTCGACCTCTCGCTTTCCGACCAGGAGATCGAGGAGGCCACCCGCACGAAGGCGTCGTCGCACGCCGAGTTCCAACCCTTCCCCGCCTGGCGCGAGAACTTCGCCGATCGCCTCCGCGGACTGCAGGGCTGACCGCGTGGATCTCGGGATCGCCGGCCGTCGCGCCATCGTCTGCGCGTCGAGTCGCGGGCTCGGGTTCGCGTGCGCCAACGCGCTCGCGCGCGAGGGCGTTCACGTCACCCTGAACGGTCGCACCGCTGCAACCCTCGACGCTGCTGCCGAGCAACTCCGGCAGCGCCACGGAGTCACGGTCACCTCCGTGTGCGGCGACATCGTCGACCCGATCGTCCGCGCCGAACTGCTCGCCACCTGCCCGGAACCCGACATCGTGGTCACCAACAACGGTGGTCCGACACCCGGACGCTTCGCCGACTGGGAACGCGACGAGTGGATCGCTGCCCTCGACTCCAACATGCTCGCTCCGTTGGCTCTCATCCGTGACGTCCTCCCCGGGATGGTCGAGCGCAGGTTCGGGCGCATCGTCAACATCACCTCCGCGATGGTGAAGACGCCGCTCTCCCCCATGGGACTCTCGACGGGCGCCCGCGCCGGACTCACCTCCGTCGCCAAGGCGCTCTCCAAGGACGTCGCCCACGCCAACGTCACGATCAACAACCTTCTCCCCGAACGCATCGACACCGAGCGCCAACGCCAGATGGCCGAACTCCACTCGAAGATGGCCGGCATCACGCTGGAAGAGGCGTACGCCGCGATGGCGAAGACCATCGCGGCCGGTCGCCTCGGACGACCCGAGGAGTTCGGCGACGCGTGCGCGTTCCTGTGCAGCGCCCAGGCCGGCTACATGAGCGGTCAGAACCTGCAGCTCGACGGCGGCTCGTACCCCGGGTTGATGTGACGTGAGTGGGGAACTCGACGTTCCGTTCCTGATCGTCGGTGCCGGGCCTGTCGGCCTCACCGCCGCACGTCTTCTCGCCAACGCAGGTCGGCGGTGCATCGTCGTCGAGCGACGCGACGGCCCCCAGCGCAATCCGGCGGCGCACGTGGTGAACGCACGCACGCTCGAGATCCTCCACCAGGCGGGCTTCGACATGGCG
This sequence comes from Actinomycetota bacterium, assembly GCA_041156905.1. Lineage (GTDB taxonomy): Bacteria > Actinomycetota > Acidimicrobiia > Acidimicrobiales > Ilumatobacteraceae > UBA668. Next base: position 3,381 of record JBEBDM010000252.1, read on the forward strand.
GCGATCGCACGTCTCGCCAAGGACCCCGCCGACGCCGGACACGTGAACTTCGTGACCCGCCTCAACGGACAGCTCATCGGTCGACTGCCGTTCGAACGACAGGGCGAGGAGTGCCTCGCACACACTCCGTTCCCGCTGCGCAACATCTCGCAGCACCGCCTCGAACCGCTCATGTCGGCCGAGGTCGCCGCCCTTCCCGAGGTCGACCTCCGCTACAGCACCGAGTGGGTCTCGGGCACCCAGACCGACGACGGCGTCGTCTCCATCATCCGCGACCTCGCCACCGGTGAAGAGACGGTCGTTCGTTCGTCGATGCTGTTCGGCGCCGACGGAGCAGGGAGCGCGGTTCGCAAGTGGCTCGGCATCGAGATGATCGGCCCGGCACGGATCCAGAGCTTCGTCGCGATCCACTTCCGCGCGAACCTGCGCGAGTACATCGCCGATCGCCTCGGCGTTCTCCACTTCGTGATGGACCCCGAGGTCGCCGGAACGTTCATCGCCCACGACATCGATGGCGAGTGGGTGTTCATGCTCGGGTTCGACCCCGACAAGGAAACCGCCGACGACTACGATGCCGAACGCAGTGCTCGCATCGTCCGCGCCGCGATCGGTGACGACCGTGCTGACATCGAGATCGTCGGAGCGGGCACCTGGCACATGACGGCGCAGGTGGCCGAGCGCATGCGCAGTGGACGAGTTTTCCTCCTCGGTGATGCAGCGCACCGCTTCCCACCCACCGGGGGCATGGGGTTGAACACCGGTGTCGCCGATGCGCACAACCTGATCTGGAAGGTGCTCGCCGTCGAGGAGGGCTGGGGCGATCTTGGTGGGGGCGATCTCGGTCAGGGCGGGTCACTGCTCGACTCGTACGAGAGCGAACGACGACCCGTCGCCGAGCTCAACTGTCACCAGAGCCTCACCAACGCGTTCAAGATGGTGATCCTCGCCCAAGCCCTCGAGCTGCATCCTGCAGCGACGAGCGCCGACCTCACTGCGACCCTCAGCGACCCGACCCGCCTCGAGTCGATCGCGGCGGCCGTCCAGGAGCAGGCGACACACTTCGACATGCTCGGCCTTCAACTCGGGTACGTCTACGGAAGCCCCGACAGCACTGCCGACCCGAGTGTCTTCGCTCCCACGGGAGCCGTCGGGTCACGGCTGCCGCACGCCTTACTCGCCCACGCTCACAGCACGCTCGACCTCGTCGACCCGCGCTCGATGACCCTGCTCACCTTCGGCTCGCACGACGGATGGAATGCGGTGGCCGGCAGTCAGGGGACTCCGCTCGCCCATGTCGTACTCGAGGGTGAGGCTGCTGTCGATCCCCGCTGGTCGACGATCTGCCAGCTCGGACCGACCGGCGCTGTGCTCGTCCGGCCCGATCAGCACATCGCCTGGCGAGCGGCCGAGTTCTCGGACGACGCAGCTGCCGCGCTCCGGGCCACGCTCACTCACCTCGCCTGACAGCAGATTCCGCACCGGGACCCAAGGCCCTTGCACCCCGGAGCAACGAGGCCCATGATGAGGACGAGCCGAGGAGGTCAGCCATGCGGACACGTCAGGTTGGACAACCCTCACGAGACGGCGGAGTCGGCACGGGCCCCCGTCCGCTCGGCAACGGTGAACGCCTCGGACGATTCGCGATGCTGCTCGTCTTTCCCGGTCTGCTCGCAGCTCTGGTCGCCACGACCGTGTGGCAACTGGCGACGGGCGTGGCCTCGATGGGCGGAGACGAAGCCGACATGACCCGAGGATGGAAGGGCTTCTGGCTCAGTGCTCCGGGGTATGCACTCGTCATCGCTCTCACGAGCACGGCGGTCGTCCTAGCGCTGCGAGCCCGTCGGGCCGGTGCGTCGAACAGCCGCGCCGCACTGATCGTGAGTTCGCTGGGACTCCTCTTCGCTCTCGCGACGTCGACGAGAGATGGTTCCGAGATCGTCATGACCACCCGCGCCGCCACAGCGGCATGGATGTTCTTCGGCATCGACCTTCTCGTGGTCGCACTCGTCCTGTTCGTCGGGCTGCGCTGGGCCCGACGAGCGCATTGAGTTCTCGGGCGGTCGAATGCTCCGGTGAGACGCTTTGGTGAGACGGTCCGGTCAGCGACCCGATCGGGCGCTCGGCCAGTTGCTTGATCAGACGCTCGAGCTGACGCCCGGCAGCCACTCGATCAGGCGATCGGGGCGACGCCCATCGACGCCGCTTGTCGAGCAGCCATCTCGCCCATGAGTTCGACGACGTCGTCGATGTGCTGCTCCAGCGAGAGTCCCGGCGGGAGTCGACGGGCGAGCGGAAAGTCGATGAGCAGCGTCGCGAACCCGTGTGCTGTCGACCACATCAGCGTGGCCCATGTGAGAGCTGCAGCGTCATCGACCGGCCGACCGATCGTTCGCTCCACCATTCGGAGCAACTCATTGAAGGACTGGTCGGCTGCGGCTTTCACCTCCGCATGTGTCGTCAGGCCACAGAGATCACCCCGGAACATGACACGGAAGTGTCCGGGGTTCGTCATGGCGACACGGAGGTACGCCTCGAAACAACTCCGTGCAGGGTTCGGGGCGTGGGCCGCCACCGCGCGGACCTCCGCTGCCAGTTTCAGGAAGCCCTCCGCCGAGATCGCCGCGAAGATCCCGGCGCGGTCGGTGAAGTGGTGGTACGGGGCCTGGTGGCTCACACCGGCGCGCCGAGCGACGTCTCGCATCGAGACGGCGTCAGGACCATCGGCGGCGATGATCTCGAGGGCTGCGTCGAGGACCGAACGCTGCACGGACATGGGACAAGCCTACGTCTTGACAATGTCTACTTCAGAGTAGACAATGTCAAGCATGTCGGAGACCACTCCCTCCCCCTCCCCCACCCCCGCCACCGCTCCCTCCCACCACCATCTCGACGCCCTCCACCAACGGGCGTACGAGCGCCGCTGGTGGGTGCTCGGAGTGCTCAGCGCCAGCGTGTTCCTCGTCGTCGTCGACAACCTGATCGTGAACGTCGCCCTACCGACCCTGCAGAGGGAGCTCTCAGCGACGGTGACCTCGCTGCAGT
>JBEBDM010000253.1:0-4930 GCA_041156905.1 Actinomycetota bacterium
CGGCGACAGGCCGTGGGTGATCCGTGGCGGGCTCGGAGCGGTACACGTCGGCTGAGTGTTCCGCCACCGAGTCTGGGCCTGACCGCACGCTCTCGTCCTTCGTGGGGCGGGTGGGGATCGAACCCACGACCCAGGGATTATGAGTCCCCTGCTCTGACCACTGAGCTACCACCCCGCCTCGCTGCTGTCCTCGGCCGGCCGACACGTCGGCACGGACCGAAAAGCACGACGACCCGCACGGGGCGGGTCGTCGCAGCGGCTCCGAGAGCAGGGCTCGAACCTGCGACCCGCTGATTAACAGTCAGCTGCTCTGCCAACTGAGCTATCTCGGAATGGCATCGCAAGGATAGCAAGGCTTCGGCCCGAACGACTCGCTGGTCAGCCGCCTTCGCGGAACTCCCGCAGGCGCTGGGCGTGCTGGGGGTTGCGCATCCGGGCGAGGGTCTTGCCCTCGATCTGACGCACCCGCTCACGGGTCACCCCGACCCGATGGGCGACCTCCTCGAGCGTCATCGGATGACCGCCGTCGAGTCCGTACCGCAGGCACACGATCATCTGCTCGCGCTCGGGGAGTTCGTGGAGCACCTCACGGACGGCGTCTCTGAGTGCCGCGATCTCGACCACCGCACCCGGGGCCTCGACCTTGGGGTCCTCGATGAAGTCACCGAGGCTGCTGTCCTCCTCCTCGCCGACGGGCGAGTCGAGCGACAACGGGTCCTGGGCCATCCGGAGGATCTCACGGACCCTCTCGGGTGTCATGCCCACCTGTGCGGCGAGCTCCTCGAGGGTCGGCTCACGGGTCAGGTCCTGGTGCATCTGGCGCTGCGTGCGCACCACCCGATTCATGGTCTCGACCATGTGCACCGGGATGCGGATCGTGCGGGCCTGGTCGGCGATGCTGCGCGTGATCGCCTGACGGATCCACCACGTCGCGTACGTCGAGAACTTGAAGCCCTTGGTGTGGTCGAACTTCTCGACCGCACGCATCAGGCCGAGGTTGCCCTCCTGGATCAGGTCGAGGAACTGCATCCCCCGGCCGGTGTAGCGCTTGGCGATGCTCACCACGAGCCGGAGGTTGGCCTGCGTCAGCTCGCTCTTCGCCGTCTCGCCGCGACGGACAGTCCGGGTGAGTGCGCTCAACGCCGAGCGATCAGCATCCGGCCCGAGCCGGTCGATCTCGGCGCCAGCAGCGATGCCGTCGACGATGCGCTGGGCGAGCACCCGTTCCTCGCTCGCGTCGAGAAGGTCGACACGGCCGATCTCACGGAGGTACTGGCGCACGGTGTCGCCCGACACCGGCGACTCCGACGACTCGGTGACACGTCGCTTGGGGCGTCGTCCGAGCAGACGACCGGCGCGACCCGACCTCGCCTCGTCGACCTCATCGGGCTCGGCCGCAGTGCCGTGGGGAGGCGTGACGTCGTCGAGACCCTCGACGTGTTCGTCGATCGTGATCCCCTGCGCCGCCAGACGCTCCCGGATCGCGACGAGGACATCGCTCGTGAGTTCGACGTGCCGCATCACGTGGGCCACGTCGTCGGCGTGGACGACACCATCGACGGCGCGCGAGACGAGGTCGTCCCACTCCTCCTCGTCGATCCCCGTCACCGTCACCCGTGTTCCTCGGCCGTCTCCTCGAGCCACTGTAGCAATCGCTCGACGGTGTCCTCCGACGGCGTCGGACCGTCGAGTTCGTCGAGCAGGAGGCGCACGTCGCGGATCGAACGGAGCACCTCGAGATCGGTGCTGCTCGACATCGACGAGAGGACCCGACGCGCTGCCGCGACGATGAGTGCGCGCACCTCGAGGATCGGGTCGGTCTCGGTGTCAGCGACCGCCGCACGCTCGAGGAACTCGCGGGCCTCCGGGTCGGCCAGCTGCAGCGCACCCTCCACGTTGTCGGCGCCGGCAGCCGCCACAGCGTCGAACGCACGGCGCGCGACGTCGTCGTGGAACAGGGCCGGCACGAGTGACGGGGCGATGTCGTCCCACCGCTGGAGCAGCATCGCGATGGCGACGAACTCGGCGTTCTCGCTCGGACCGCCGCGCCGGGGAGCCGCGACCTTGATCACCGGCGAACGCGATCCCCGCTGGGCGAGGGCCACCATGTCGTTCACCGGCAGGCCCACGTGAGTGGCCACCTGCCCGGCATAGAGCTTGCGGACGTCGACGTTGGGGTGCTCGTTGACCACGGCCATCGCCGACTGTGCCGCCGCTGCACGATCCTCCGGGGTCCGCAGTCGTGCCGCCTGGAGGATCTGGTTGATCCGGAAGCCGAGGAACGGGAGTGTGTCGTCGACCGCTGTCTTGAGCGCCTCGGGATTGCTCACCGCGAGATCACCCGGGTCCTTGCCCTGGGGGAAGCGGGCCACGCTCACGCGCACCTGGTAGCGCTCCTCCCACTCGTAGAACCGCTGTGCGGCACCCTGACCGGCCGCGTCGGCGTCGAAGGCGAGCACGACCCGGCTGGCGTAGCGCTTGAGGAGTCGGACGTGGTCCTCGGTGAGGGCGGTGCCACACGTCGCGACGGCGCGGCGCACACCGGAGCGGTGGAACCCGATCACATCGGTGTAGCCCTCGCACACGATCACCTCGTCGGACGCGACGATGTCGTTCTTGGACCAGTGCAGGCCGTAGAGGGTCTTCGACTTCGCGTAGATGGTCGTCTCGGACGAGTTCTTGTACTTGGCCGGGTCGGTACTGCCCGGCAGGATTCGTCCGCCGAACGCGACGGGGTCGCCGTTCTCCGTGAAGATCGGGAACATCACGCGTGCACGGAAGGCGTCCTGTAGGCGCCCGGCCTTGTTGGTGAACCCGAGACCGGTCTCCTTGAGCACCTCGGCCGGCAGGCGAAGGCCCTTGCACAACGCATCCCAGTCGTCGGGGGCCCACCCGAGCCGGAACTGTCGGGCGACGTCACCCGACAGGCCGCGGGCACGGAGGTAATCACGGGCGGGACGGGCAGCAGGGTCGGTGAGAAGGCGTTGGTGGTACCACTCGACCGCCTGCTCCATGGCCTCGACGAGGCCCTTCTTGCGCTGACGGTCGCGACCCTCTCCCCCGGTCGTGTACGTGAGCTGGATGCCGACCTTGGTGTCCAGTTGCTCGACCGCCGTCACGAAGTCGACGTGCTCGATCTCCTGCACGAACTTGAACACATCGCCACCGGCACTGCAGCCGAAGCACTTGTAGCGACCTGTCTCATCACGGACGTTGAACGAACCCGACTTCTCCGCGTGGAACGGGCACAGGCCGACCCAGTTGCGCCCGACACGACGAAGGGCGACGTACTGCTGGACGACGTCCGAGAGGACGAGAGCGGCGCGTACGCGCTCGATGTCGTCGTCGACGATGGCCATCGCCGCACCCTACAGCCGGCTCACCGCTCGTCGGACGGCGGCGGCTCCTCGGCCAGTTCAATCGTGTCGGTGCGGCGCGTCTGCTGCAAGGAGAAGCCCACACTGGCGACGAGGACGAGGGCGATGACCGTCAACGAGAGCCACGTCGGGATGTGGTACCAGTCGTGGATCACCATCTTCACGCCGACGAAGGCGAGGATGATCGCAAGGCCCTGCTGGAGATAGCTGAACCGTGCGTGCATGTCGGCGAGGAGGAAGTACAGCGCCCGCAGACCGAGGATGGCGAAGGCGTTGCTCGAGAACACGATGAACTGCTCGTGGCTCACGGCCAGGACAGCCGGCACCGAGTCGACCGCGAACAGCACGTCGGTCAGCTCGACCAACAGGAGCACGGCCAGCAGCGGCGTACCCACACGGTGCCCGTTGACCCGCGTGAACAGCTTCTGGCCGTCGAGCTGGTCGGTCATCGGGACCACGCGGTGGAGGGTGCGGTAGAAGCGGCCCTTCGACGGGTCGGCGTGTTCGTCGCCCTTCACCACCAGCTTGGCCGCCGTGTAGAGCAGGAACGCCCCGAACACGTAGAGCACCCAGCTGAAGGCGTTGATGAGGGCCACGCCGGCGAAGATGAACACGGCGCGCATGACCAGAGCCCCGAAGATGCCCCAGAACAGCACCCGGTGCTGGTACTTCTGGGGAACCGAGAAGTGGCTGAGGATGAGCGCCCAGACGAAGACGTTGTCGACGCTGAGGCTCTTCTCGATCAGGTAGCCCGAGTAGTACTCACCGGCTGCCGAGCCCCCGAAGCCCCACCACACCGCGAGGCCGAACAGCAGGCCCATGCTGATCCAGGCAGCCGACTCGATCGCCGCTTCCTTGGTGTGCACGACATGACCCTCGCGGTGCACCACGAGCAGGTCGATGAGCAGGAGCGCGGCGATGACGACGAGCAGGCCGACCCACCAGCCGACGGAGACATCGAGTTCGACGAAGGAACGATCGGATGACGCGGAGAGCAGCATCGGTCAGTCGCGACCGAACAGGCCGCCGAGCCCACCCGCGAGGGGTGTGCCCGAACCGGAGTTACCCGTGCCGAGGGTCGACGAGATCCAACTGAGGAGCTCGTTCGGGTTGCGCGTCTGGGTCCAGACACGGCCCGGTCCGGTGAAGTCGAGGACGAACCCCTCACCGCTCTTGAAACTCTGGATCAGGCCGCCACCGCTGGCCTTGCGGAATCCCATCGTGACGGTGTCCTCGTAGGCGACCATGTGCCCCGAGTCGACCGTGATGCTCTGACCGGCCTCGAGGGTCCAGCACTCGAGGGCGCCGTAGCAGGCGAACACGACAGTGCCCTGACCCTCGGCGCGCACGATGAAACCACCCTCGTTGCCGAACATGTTCTTGAACCCGCCCCACTGGGCGTCGGTGTTCACGTGGGCGTCGTTGGCGAGCCACGACCCCTTCTGGATGAACCGCGCCTTGCCGGGGGTCACGTCATAGGTCGTGATGTCGCCGGGAAGGCGCGCGGCCACGTCGACGAAACCACCCTGCGCCGGAGCGGTGTAGGTGCTGAT
>JBEBDM010000254.1:0-5982 GCA_041156905.1 Actinomycetota bacterium
GGAGCCGGTCTTGATGAACAGCGCGATGAAGGCGACGAGCATGAGCGCCGAGCCGAACATCGTGTAGAGGAAGAACTTCAGCGAGGCGTACTGGCGGTTCTCGCCACCCCAGACGCCGATCATGAAGTACATCGGGAGCAGCACGACTTCGAAGAAGACGAAGAACAGGATGAGGTCCTGGGCGATGAAGGTGCCGGCCATGCCCGTCTGGAGCACGAGCATCAGCATGTAGAACGCCTTCGCGTTGCCCGGGGAGGGCACGTGGTCCCAGGAGTAGATCATCACGAGCACGGTGATGACCATCGAGAGGAAGTACAGCGGGAGGCTGATCCCGTCGAGGCCGATCGTGTACGTCGCCTTGATCGGGTCGATCCAGTTGTTCGTCGTGAAGAACTGGAGCGTCTCGGAGCGGCCGTAGTCGAACTGCGTGAGGGTGTACACGCCCACGGCGAGGGTGGCCACGGCCGTGAGCAGCGCCACTCCCTTCGCGGAGCTCTCGTCATCCTTGGGGATGAACAGCATCACCAGCACGCCCGCCAACGGCAGGAAGGTGCCGAGGCTGAGCAGCCACTGTTGGTTCTGGAGTACGTCGTACATGGATCCCTCTAGCTGTTGACGAGAACGAGAACGAGCGCGCCGACCGCCGCTGCACCGAAGAGCAACGCGCCGTACATGCTGACCTTGCCGGACTGGACCGGCTGCAGCGCGCCACCGGCGCCCCGAGCCGTGACACCGCTGCCGTTGACCGCACCATCGACCAGACGCTGGTCGATGTTGCGGTACACCCACAGTCCGGTGCGCTTGCCACCGATGCCAACGGCGTTCACGAGGCCGTCGAGCACGTTCTGGTTGACCCAGTAGGCGGCGCGTGCGATGGGATGGGCCACCGCACGGACCACGACCTTCTCATAGAGGTGGTCGAGGTAGTACTTGTTGACGAGGAAGGTGTGCACCCAACGGAAGGGGGCAACCCTCTGCGTGAGACCCTTCAGCGGCGAGGAACCCTCGCCGAGGACGGCCTTGCTGAGGAACAGGCTCACCACGAAGCCGAGCGCCACGAGCGCCAGACCAGGAGCGGCAGCCGACCATGCGAACACCGGGGGCTCCGGCACCTCGATGCCGATCGAGCAGTGCAGCCACTCGTGGAACTTCTCGATGTGGAACACCGGTGCGTTGAGGTAGCCCGAAGCGATCGCCAGGACACCGAGGATCAGCAGTGGGAGGGTGAGTTTCCACGGTGAGTCGCTCGGGGCGAACGGCAGCGGACGACCGTGCGCCGGGCCGTGGTGATCGTCGGCGTGACCGTGCGCATCGTGATCGTCACCGTGTGCATCGTGACCGTGGGCGTCGGCAGCGTGTGCGTCATGGCTGTCGTGCGACTCGACACCCATGAAGTGCGCCGCCCCACCACGGGGCTTGCCGAAGAAGGTCAGGTACGTCGCGCGGGTCATGTACGCCGTCGTCATGAAGGCGCCGATGATCCCCACCACGTAGAAGATCGTGTAGTGGTTGTGCTTGGCCGAGTCGATGATCTCGTCCTTGCTGAAGAAACCGCTGAAGAACGGCACACCGCAGAGTGCAGCCGTGCTGATCATCCAGGTACCGAAGGTGATCGGCATCTTGCGCCAGAGGCCGCCCATGTCCTTCTTCATGTCGAAGCTGTGGTGGCTCGCGGTGTGGGCGATCGAGCCCGAGGCGAGGAACAGGCAGCACTTGAAGAAGGCGTGGGTGAAGATGTGGAAGACCGCAGCGGTCCACGCACCGACGCCGAGGCCCATCATCATGTAGCCCAGCTGGCTGACCGTGGAGTAGGCGAGCACCTTCTTGATGTCGTTCTGGACGAACGCCAGACCGGCCGCGACGAGCACCGTGATGCCGCCGATGATGGCGATCAGGTTGACGCTCTGTCCTTCCATGTTGATGTCGAAGCCGACATGGAAGACCGGGTAGATGCGAGCAACGAGGAACACGCCGGCGACGACCATCGTGCTCGAGTGGAGCAGCGAGCTGACCGGCGTGGGGCCGGCCATGGCGTCGGGGAGCCAGGTGTGCAGCGGGAACTGACCGCTCTTGCCGATGCAGGCGATGAACAGCGCCACCGCCGCCCACATCAGCAGCGACTTGCTCTCGAACTCACCGGCGGCGGCCATCTCGTTGATCCCGGCGATGTCGAGGGTGCCGAAGATCGCGAGGAGCATCGCCGTACCGACGAGCAGGCCCATGTCACCGACACGGACCGTGAAGAAGGCCTTGAGGGCGGCGCGACTGTTGGCGTGCTCCTCCCACCAGTGTCCGATGAGCATGAACGAGCAGAGGCCCATGATCTCCCAGCCGAGGATCAGCTGGACCATGTTGGGAGCGAGGACCATGCTCAGCATGCCGGCCGAGAACAGCGTCAGGCTGGCGAAGAAGTGCGTGTAGCGACGGTCGCCGTTGACGTACTCGGTGGAGTACAGCTGCACGAGCGTCGAGATGAAGGCGACGAGCAGGAGGGCCATCACGGCGAGGCCGTCGATGTGCTGACCGATGCTGAACTCGGTGCCACCGCTCTGCCACCACACCCACTGACGGATGACGGGCTCGACGTGGTGGACCACCTCAGCGGCGGCCTCACCGGTCTCGGCGGCGACGGCGCGGCCGAAGCCACCGACCGAGCGGAGGGCCTCACCCTCGCCCTCGTGCGGGGCCGACACCCGGTTGATCCACTGGTACGCGGCGCCGGAGGCGACCACCAGGGCGCCCACCATGCTGGCGATGCCGAACTCGCTACCGCCACGGGGCATGCGCCGGCCGAAGAAGATGATCAGGAAGAAGGCGACGGCCGGCATCACCGGGATCAGCCAGGCGTTCTCGAGGAACCAGCCTGCCGACTGGACGACGGCCTCGGATTCGGACGCGAACATCGGTCAGCCCTTCATTTCCGACAGCTCGTCGAGCGAGATGCTCTTGCGGTTGCGGTAGATCAGCAGGACCATCGCGAGACCGACGCCGACCTCGGCGGCCGCCACCGCGATGATGTACAGGGCGAACACGTTGCCGTCGCTCCCACCGTGCAGACGGTCGAAGGCGAGCAGGTTGATGTTCACCGAGTTGAGGATCAGTTCGATGCTCATGAGCACCATCACAGCGTTCTTGCGGGCGATGACGCCGTACACGCCGATGCAGAACAGGATCGCGCCGAGGAGGAGGAACTCGTTCACCAGCATGGGTCAGTCCTTCCTAGCGAGCACGATGGCGCCGATCACGGCGGCGAGGAGCACGAACGACAGCGCCCAGAACGGCAGGACGTAGGGCTTGAAGATCAGGTCGCTGATCACCGCGGTGTCCTGCGGCGCGGCATCGCCCACGGTGCCTCCGAGGCGGGTGTCCTCGAAACCGTCGACGAGCGCCCACGCCATCACCACGAACATCACGAGCGCGACGGGGATGCCCCATGCCCAGTTCTTGTTGTTCAACTCGGCCTCGGCGCCGAGCTTGGCGCGGGTGAGCATGACGCCGAACAGGAACAGCACCATCACGGCACCGATGTAGACGAGCACCTGGGTGACGGCGACGAACTCCGCCGCCAGCAGCACGTACTGGGCTGCGGCGCCGGCCATCACCATCACGAGGGCGAGCGCTGCGCGGACCACGTTGCGGGCGGCCACCACGGCCACGGCACAGAGGACCATGATCGCGGCGATGATCCCGAAGCCGATGTTCTGGGCGACCTGGATGTCGGTGGCGAGCACCATCACTTGCCCTTCTTCTTCTCAGCGCCCTCTTCGAGCGCAGGTGCCTCGGGCACGGTCTCCATCCACTCGCCGAGCTTGGTCTTGTCGTGAAGCAGGTCGGCGATCTTCGGCTCGGAGTACTCGTACTCCGGCGACCAGAACAACGCGTCGAACGGGCAGACCTCGACGCAGATGCCGCAGTACATGCAGAGCGCATAGTCGATGTCGAAGCGGTCGAGCTTGTTGACCTTGCGCGGTGCACCGCCTGCACGACGCGGCGGGGCGAGTTCCTTGTGGCCCTCGATGTAGATGCACCAGTCGGGGCAGCTGCGGGCGCACAGCATGCAGGCCGTGCAGTTGTCCTCGCGCAGGGCGATGACGCCACGGGCCCGCACGGGCGGGGCTTCCTTGGCGTGCGGGTACTGGATGGTCTGGGCGCCGCCGCCCAGCTTCCGGGGCTTGAGCGTCTGCGCCATGGTGTTCAGCGTGACGCCGAGACCCTTGACGAGACCGGGGAGCTGAGGCTTCTTGGGCATCAGAAGGCCACCTTCAGGATCGCGGTGAGCATGATGTTGCCGAGGGCGACGGGGATGAGCACCTTCCAGGCGAAGCGCTGCAACTGGTCCTCACGGAAACGCGGGTAGCTGAAGCGGATCCACATGATGAGACCCGACAGGACCAGCATCTTGGTGACCATGATCAGCGGACCGACGACGTTCATCCAGTTGTCGACGCTGTCGGCGGTGTCCCAGCCGAACCACGAGAAGGGCACGCCCCAGCCGCCGAGGAAGAGGATGCTCGCGATCAGCGAGAACACACCCGCCGTGGCGAACTCGGCGATGAAGAACATGAGGAAGCGGAAGCCCGAGTACTCGGTCATGTAGCCCGACACGAGTTCGGACTCGGCGATCGGCATGTCGAAGGGCGTCTGAGTGAGCTCTGCCTGCACGGCGATCATGAAGACCACGAAGCCGACGACCTGGGTGAGTAGGTACGGGTTGCCGATGCCGTTCCAGCCGAAGATCTCGCCTGTGTTCTGGGCGAGGACGATCTTCTGGAGGTCCATCGTGCCGGCCTGGATCACGACGCCGAGCACGGCGAGCACCATCGGGAGCTCGTACGCGATCAGCTGGCCTGCGGCACGCAGACCACCGAGCAGCGAGTACTTGTTGGCGCTCGACCAGCCGGCCATGAGGATGCCGAGCGTGCTGACGCTGCTCACGGCGAGCATGTAGAACACGCCGGCGTCGAACTGCGTGAAGTACGCATCGGGACCGAACGGCACCACGGCCACGAGCAGGAACGTGCTCACGAGGACGACGAGCGGCGCCATGCGGAAGACCGGCAGGTCGGCCTTCTCGGGGGCGATGTCCTCCTTCTGGAGCCACTTGCCCACTTCGGCGAAGAGCTGCATCGAGCCGTAGGGGCCAGCCTCCATGGGGCCGAGACGGCTCTGCATGAAGCTCATCATCTTGAACAGGAAGAGGTACACGATCGTGCCGGCCGGCAGGAGCACGGCGACGGCACCGCCGAGCACGCGCAGCAGCGACTGTGCCCAGTACGGAAGATCAGCAGCGAGCAGCGCGTTCATCAGCGATCGATGTCCCCGAGGATGAAGTACAGCGAGGCGAGGATCGAGATCACGTCAGGGACGTACACGCCACGCAGGACCCACGGCACGATGGAGATGTTGTTGAAGCTCGCCGAGCGGATCTTGACGCGGAACGGTCCGAGATCGCCCTTCGAGACGACGTAGTACCCCATCTCGCCGAGCGGGTTCTCGGTCGACACCCAGGCCTCGCCCTCGGGCACCTTGATGATGCGCGGCACCTTGGTCATGATCGGGCCGGCGGGGACCTGGTCGAGCAGCTGCTCGACGATCTTGCACGACTCGCGGGTCTCCTGGAGGCGAATCCAGCACCGCGCCCAGCTGTCGCCGTCGGGATGGGTCCAGACCTTCCAGTCGGCCTTGTCCCACGCCATCGGGAGCTGCTGGTCGCGACGCAGGTCGTGGTCGACGCCGCTCGCTCGCAGGTTGGCGCCCGACAGGCCGTAGTCCTTCGCGACGTCGGCGGGGATGATCCCGATCCCGCGCATGCGGCTCTGGAAGATCTCGTTGCCGAACAGAAGATCCTCGATGATGTCGCAGAACTCGCGGAGCTTCACCATCACCTGGCGGGTCTCGTCGATCCAGCCCTTCGGCAGGTCGTCCTTGAGGCCGCCGATGCGGTCGAAGTTCGGATGGAAGCGCCCGCCGGTGGCACCCTCG
>JBEBDM010000255.1:0-3020 GCA_041156905.1 Actinomycetota bacterium
AGTCGAGGTTCTCCGAACGCCGACCCGTCTCCGCGCCGAGCACGATGTAGCCGGCCCACGCCAGCGCGCCCACGAGAGCCCACACGATGCCGAGTGCGTCGATCCCGTCTCCGGTTTCGCCGAGCAACACGACTCCCAACAGGGCGACACCCGTCCAGGCGAACTCTCGGGCACGGCGCGACATCACCGTCGCCAGGCCGAGCGGGCCGAGGAGCTCGATGGTGACGACGAGTCCGAGAGGGAGCCGGTCGACGGCGGCGAACGAGGCGAGGATCAGGAGGGCGGTGAGAGCGCCGAACGAGGCGGTGATGACCCAGGCGTGGCGTGAGCGGCCACGGAGCCGGGGACGGCCGACGGCCCAGAGGATCACGGCAGCGAAGCCGAGACGGAGGAACACCATCCCGTACGCGCCGACGTCGTCGAACACGGTGGCAGCGGTAGCAGCACCGAGCTGTTCCGCGACGATCGCGGCGACGATCATCGAGGTGTTCGTGAGGGTGCTGCGCTGGGTCGGCATGGGTGTGGCGGACACCATCGGGCTGCCCGTGAGTGCCGACCCTACTGCGACGCCTGTGCGGCGATCGGGAGAGAGGGGCGGTGTGGGTCCGGTCAGGTTCGGGTCCGATTCACACTGATCTCGCTGGTCGATGTCGGGCGGTGGAAACCTTGTGACATCCCGAACGTATGTTCGTCTCATGGATGTCGAGCAGATCCGCCACCTCATCACCACCGGGCTGATGTCCGCTCGCGGTGACGTGCGCGTGTGTCGGGCCGAGTTGGACGCAGTGCGAGCGGTGCGCGGGATGCTCGACGCTCACGAGATCGCTGTCTTGAGGTTGTTGGACGACGCGACCGCTGGCGGTCGAGGGCCGTCACCCGACGAGGAGTTGGCTGCGGCGGCGAAGAAGTCGACCGGTGCATCTGACAAGGTCCGGCGCCGGCAGAAAGTCGCCGATGATGTTCCCGAGCTCGGTCTCGCGCTCGAGGATGGCGACACCACCGGTGAACGGCTCGATCACGTCGCGCGTGCGACCGCAGGGATGACCGCCGCCGAGCGCGATCGGTTCGCGGCGCACGGCGCCAGGTTGCGCGACGCGGCGCGTGATCTGTCCGAGCGTGAGTTCCGTCTGCTTGTCGATCGGCTCGCCGGCCAGGCCCGCGCCGATGACGGTGCCGACCGGCTTGAGAAGCAGCGCCGCGCGCAGCGGTTGCGGTCCTGGCGTGATCACGACGGCATGTTCTGCCTCAGTGGCCGGTTCGACCCCGAGTCCGGTCTCGCGATCGAAGCGACACTCCGGTGGAGCGTGGAGTCGGTGTTCCACACAGGGATTCCCGACAACGCGCCACTCGACCCGATCGACCGCCAGCAATTCCTCAACGCTGTCGCGCTCGTGAGGTTGATGAGCGGCGCAGGGGCAGGCAGCGCGAACCGTCCGACCGACCCGACCGGCCCGAGCACCTCGCCCGGCGGGTTCGCGCCCGGTGCCGGACCCGACATCACCGTGATCATCGACGAGAAGACCTTCACCGACGGACGACATGCCGGGACTCGGATGGAGGTCGGGTTCGATCTCACCGACAACGGCCTACCCGTCGCAACGATCCGCCGCTGGGCATGCCTCAACGGTGTCACCCCCGCCATCACCGGAGCGAACGGCACCCGGCTGCTGCTCGGTCGTCGCCAGCGGCTCGCCAGCCGCGACCAACGCCGAGCCCTCCGCGTGCTCTACCCGACCTGCGCGTTGTGCGACACGGCGTTCGAGAACTGCGAGGTCCATCACCTCCACCCGTGGGAGCACGGAGGAGCCACCGACATCGACAACCTCCTCCCTCTGTGCGTGAAGCACCACCATCTCGCCCACGAAGGCGGCTGGCACCTCCAACTCCAGGCCGACCGCACCCTGCGAGTCACCCGACCAGGCGGCATGGTCACCGACCACGGCCCACCCACCACCCGAGCCGCCTGACTCGGCCTGTCGGAGATCTCGGTACGAATAGTCCCGGAATCCGGGACGATCTGCGCCGAGATCGGTGGGGTGGTGGTCGGAGTTTTCGCCTAGGGGAGTGGTGTTACCGTCGTTGCGGTGAGCGCGCACGCATCTGGGTCCATGCCGACTGTCGGGATGATCGGTCTCGGGAACCTCGGGCACCCGATGTCCCTGAGCTTGCTCGACGCTGGCTACCCGCTGGTCGTCAACAGCCTGTCGAGGGCGGAGGCGGCCGAGCTCGAGAGCCGCGGTGCGACCTGGGCGAACACTGTTGCAGAGGTCGGTGCTGCCAGCGACGTGCTGATCACCGTGTTGCCCGGGCCCGCGCAGGTGCGCGAGATCCTGATCGGGGCGAACGGCGCACTCGAGCACATGAAGCCCGGGAGCGTGATCGTCGACATGAGCACGTCGTCCGTCGACGTCGCCCATGAGGTCATGGCCCTTGCCGGGCCGCGAGGAGTCTCGGTGATGGAGGCCCCCGTCTCATTCCTCGCGAAGGCGCCGATCGGGTCGTCACGCACATCAGCGTCGTTGCAGATCTTCGTCGGCGGTGAGCGAGCGCTGTACGACCGGCACCTGCCGTTGTTCCAGGCGCTCGGTGGCTTGCCCGACCAGATCTACTACGCCGGCCCGAACGGCTCGGGCTACGCGATCAAGGTCCTCCTCAACCTGCTGTGGTTCGTCTACGCCACCGGAACAGCAGAGGTTCTGGCGATCGCGAAGAAGCTCGGCCTCGACCTCCGGGTGGTGCAGACGGCCCTGTGTGCCTCGCCGACCCAGTCGAACTTCCTGCAGTACGACATCAACGGTGTGTTCGAGAAGGGCGACTACGACGAGGGCTTCACGCTCGACCTCGTGTGCAAGGACATCGCTCTCGGTGTGGCCCTGGGTGAGTCGACCGACATCCCTGTCGAGATGGCGAAGACGGCGGAGCAGATCCACCTGCGTGCGTTGGAGACCTACGGCCCGAAGTCGGGCGAGATGTCGATGGTGAAGCTCTTCGAGGCCGCCTCCGGCGGCGACTGGCGCCTC
>JBEBDM010000256.1:0-7022 GCA_041156905.1 Actinomycetota bacterium
TCGGCTACTGCACCGACGGAGCGGGCAGTAACAACACCCTCGACATCCTCGAGTCGATGCGCATCACTGCGATCAGCCAGAAGCACGTCGTGGGTGACCCCACGTGGTTCCGCAGCGCGACGGCGCTGCACATGGCTGGCCCGTGGTCGGCCGCCGTGCTCGGGCTCGGCGACACGGTCGGACGACTTGCCGAGGGTCTCCGGGCCGACGTGGTGATCGTCGACGTCTCAGGCCCGCACTGCCTTCCCGTACACGACCTCGCGGCCACGCTCGTCTACTCCCTGCAACCCTCCGACGTGCGCACGACGATTGTCGACGGTCGCGTGCTGATGCACGAGCGCGAGATGCGCACGATCGACCTGCCCGCCCTCACTGCCGACTTCATGGCGCGGGCGCGCAGCATCACCGATCGATCACACGGACGGACGATCCAGGACTACGACGCGCGCTGACGACGAGAGGCGACGAGCGCCTCACGACGACAGGTTGGTCGCTCTCAGGCCCTTCGCAGGGAGGTGAGCGTCAGGGGGTGACGACGCCCGGCAGGGTGGTGGCCGGCGTGGTCACACCGGTGACGGTCTGACCCTGGATCTGGGCGATCGTCTTGCCAGCGAGGTCGTTGCCGAGCAGCAGGATCACGGCGCTGCCGTCGAGGTACCCACCGGTGTCGACGGGCGGGTTGGCCGACTTCGAGACCTTGATGCCACCGAGCTCAGCGGCGAGCAACTTGGCGATCTCGCGTGCGCCGTCGACCTGGGCATTGAAGATCACCTTGCTGACCTCGAGCTTGGTCTCGAGTGTCGCGTTGGTGGGCTCGGCGGTCAGCCAGCCGATGTCGGTGAGTGCGATCGACATCTGGCGAGCGGTGCCGGGGGCGTTGCTCGCGTTGGCCACCTGGACCTTCGTGCCGGTCTTGTCGACGGCGAGGGTGGTGGTGGTGTCGGCCGAGAGGGTGGTGACGGCGCCGGCGATCGTGGTCGTGGTGGCCACGACGGGGGTGCTCGTCGACGACGAATCGTCGTTGACCTTGCGCAGGATCAGGAAGCCGAGGATCACGGCGGCGGCGGTGACCACGATGGCCACGGTCGAGCCGAGGGGTGCCGTGGGGGCGGCGGTGCGCGGAGTCCGCGGGGTGCGGCCAGTACCGCCAGTTGCGTCGTTACTCATGTCGACTCGCTCTCCCTCGTGGTTCGCCCCGTGGGCAGTTGGCTGGTGGGTTCGACCCAGCGGACGGAGTCAGCGGCTCTGGATCAGGCCTGTTCTCCGGCTGCGGTGCCGTCGATCATGGCCCGGCGGCGCCGCTCGCGGTGACGACGCAGGCGGCGCACCACGAGCGGGTCGGCGAGAAGAGCAGCCGGATGATCGATCACCCGGTTGAGTTCGAGATTGTACTCCTCGACCGAACACGCGAACCGCGCGCGGATCGCGTCGTGGCGATCGGTGTCGAGCGTGAACCACGAGGCCTCGAACTCGAGGATGGCGAGTTCGCGCTCCGTGAGGGCTGCGTGGTCGCCGGTGGCGTCGGTGGGTGACAGGGTCTCGCTCGTCATGGTGGGTACAGCCTGCCTGCTGGACCCCTCTGCGTCCAAGCATCGCACACGTGTTCGATACATCATTCGTAGTGCGGCCCGGACGCACGACTAGGTTCGGCGGCGATGTCGGGTCCCACGTCCCCTTTCCTCATCGGTGTCGCCGGTGGAACCTGTTCGGGCAAGACCACGATCAGCGAGAACCTGGCGACTGCGATGGGCCCTGAGCAGGTGGCGCTCATCAAGCTCGACTCGTACTACGGAACGAACGCAGGCCTGCCCTTCGAGGAGCGCACGAAGGTCAACTACGACCATCCCGACGCCTTCGACTGGCCGCTCCTCAACGACCATCTCTCTGCGCTCGTCGCCGGACACACCATCCCGGTTCCCGTGTACGACTACGTCCATCACGAGCGCAGCTCCGATGTGAGGCTGTTACGTCCGGCTCCGGTGATCGTGGTCGAGGGGATCCTGGTGTTGTGGGAGCAGCGGCTGCGCGAGCGCTTCGACCTCCGCGTGTTCATCGACGCCGCGGCCGATCTGCGCTTCATCCGGCGACTCCAGCGCGACGTGGCCGAGCGTGGTCGCACACCGGAGAACATCATCGAGCAGTACCTGACGACCGTGCGGCCCGCCCACGAGCAGTTCATCGAGCCCAGCAAGCAGTACGCCGACGTGATCTTCCCCGAAGGCGGACAGAACCACGCAGCAACGGCGATGCTCCTGGCCCGCATCCGCGAAGTCGGTTGACACACGTTCCGAGCTCGACACCTCAATTCCCGCTTGAGTTCGGAAACGAGCGCGTACACACTTCAGCGATGCCACACATCCTCGTTCGTGACGTCGATGCTGCGATCTATTCAAGGCTCGTTCATCAGGCAAGCCGTCAGGGAAAGTCGCTTCAGCAGTACCTACTGGAAGAACTCACCCACCTCGCACGACGCCCGAACCGCCACGACATGCTCGAACGAATCGAGCGGCGTCGAGGAATCGACTTGGATCTGCCCGAGATGGTTGCCAGCCTGAGGGCCGACCGCGAGTCCCGATGATGGTCACCCACGTCACGGTGGTCGGATCGCACCACGTGTGACAGCACCGCGCGACACGGGCAGCTGAGATCCCTCTCCGCTGGCAGGTCAGGGGAGTTGGTGGATCACCAGGGCCAGGGACTTGCGGCCTGTTGCGTCGAGGAGCATCTGGCCGGCGAGGGTGAGGCGCCAGCGGCTTCGGGCCGTGACGGAGCACAGCAGCACCAAGCCGTCGGGCGCTGAGGAGAGTTCGTCGACCGACGGGTCGAGTGTCACCGCGGCTTCGAGGGCGGCGACCACTGCGGTGCTGCCAGCATCCGCGGAGGGCGACGCACCGTTCCAGCGGAAGCAGTCGACCACCGGGAGTCGACCGATGGCGCCGATGTGCTCGGCAAGCAGCCGGTTGCCCGCGGCCTCCGCACCAGAGGCAGGTGCGGGCACGACGACCACCGGCCGGCCGGGCCACTCGGTACGCCATCGGGTGAGCACGGCGACGCTCCCCTCCAGCAAGGTCGGAGGAAGGTCTCTGCCACCGGAACGACGGAGTGCGGCGAGCTCGTCGGCCCAGCCCGGATCGTCGGCGAAGGCCACGGCACGACCAGCGACGAGGCCTCCCACCGCTCCCTTGTGCGCCACTCCCGACGGCCAGCGCTTTCGGATCTCGATATCGATGTCGCGCCCGCGCAGGAACGTGCGCGCCGCCTCGATCGCATCCGCGGACGGTCCGTTCGGGAGCACGGGAAGTTCGCCCGTGCACACCGAGCAGCGTCCACAGGGTGACGGATCGGGGTCGTCGAGGGCGGTCTGCAGGAAGGCCATCAGGCATCCGTCGCCATGTGCATAGCGGCGCATGATGTCGGCCTCGCGTCCTCGAACCTCGGTGAGAGCCGCCCACTTCGCAGCGTCGTGCTGGTACTCGATGCCCGTGGCACGCCACGCTGAGCCGTCCTTCTCGACGACTCCGTCGACAGCGAGGATCTTGAGCAGCGCATCGAGCCGACCACGGCGAGCGCCCGTGGCCGATTCGAGCGAGGGAACGGAGAGGGGTTGATCGGCGATCGCACCGAGCACCGTTGCAGCGAGATCGGGGTCGGGGATGTTGGCGGTGGCGAAGTACTCCCAGATCGCCTCGTCGCCGGAGCCGGGGAGGAGGACCGCTTCGGCGTGGTCGAGCGCTCGGCCGGCTCGACCGACCTGCTGGTAGTACGCGACCGGGGTGCCCGGCGAGCCGACGTGGATGCAGAAGCCGAGGTCGGGCTTGTCGAAACCCATCCCGAGCGCGGAGGTGGCGACCACCGCCTTGATCTCGTTGCGCCGCAACTGCTGCTCGATGCGGACCTTCTCGTCGCCGTCGGTCTGGCCGCTGTAAGCGGGGACATCGTGGCCACGCTCACGAAGAAACGCAGCGAGACGTTCGGTCTCGGCCACCGTGAGGACGTAGATGATCCCCGAACCAGGCATGGTGTCGAGCGCGTCGGCGACCCATGCGTAGCGACCGATCGGACCGAGGTCGGGCACGACCGACAGGCGTAGCGACGAGCGAGCCAGCGGACCTCGCAGGGTGACCGCATGCTCGCCGAGCTGGCGGCCGACATCGTCGGTCACACGCTGGTTGGCAGTCGCCGTGGTGGCCAGCACCGCTACGCCCGGAGCGCTCAGCAGCGCTCGGGCGAGGCGTTGGTAGTCGGGCCGGAAGTCGAAACCCCAGTCGCTGATGCAGTGCGCCTCGTCGATGACGATGAGACCGACGCGGGCGAGCAGCTGAGGGAGTTGCCGGGCGAACGACGGATTGCCGAGCCGCTCAGGCGACACGAGCAGTGCATCGAGCCGGTCGGTCGACAGCGCCTCGAAGACGTCGCCCCAGTCGTCGACGTTGGAGGAGTTGATCGTCGCCGCGTGCAGGCCGGCGCGCTCGGCTGCCGCCACCTGATCGCGCATCAGGGCGAGGAGCGGCGAGACGATGAGCGTGGGGCCCTTGCCAGCGGCACGAAGCGCGGAGGTGGCTCCCCAGTAGACGGCGCTCTTGCCCCAGCCGGTGGCCTGCACGACGAGCACCCGGGCATTCGGCTCGAGGAGAGCATCGACAGCCGCCACCTGAGCGGCACGTGGGGTGGCGCCCGGACCGGCGAGCCGACCGAGGATCTGTTCGAGGTGCTGGGCGCCAGTGGACATGCAGCCGACCGTACGCCGCCGGTCTCACAAGGTCAGGTTCGCCCCCCGGGATGGCTCATCGGACCTGCAACCAAGATCGGACAACCTTCTGATACCCTCAAGATATGTTGACGCGATGGAGCCGCTCATCCTTCCCAGCGCTCGTCGTCATGGATTGCCGGACGACGACATGCTCCACGCCTACTTCCATCCGGTCCGGGTGTTCCAGCTCGATGACCTCGTCATGTTGATCGGGCCCAGCACGTCGGGTGCGCTGATCGAGATCGGAATCAGCGCAAGCGCCGATCGCGACGTCATCGTCCATGCCATGTCCGCCCGATCCAAGTTCACACGGTGACTCGCATGCCTCGCTCACTCCACGACATCCTCCAGCACGCCGACGAACTGGCTAGTCGCTTCGAGCAACTCGATCCCGACGAGATGAAGGCCATCCCCGTCGAGGAGTACCTGCTCGACCGAGCGGTGATCGCTCGCGCCCGAAGCGAGGCGGCACTCATTGATGCGATCACGCGGGCCCGACTCGCTGGGCTCACGTGGCAGCGGATTGGCGAGTCGATCGGCACCTCAGCCCAGGGCGCCCAACAGCGCTACGGGCACCTGCTCGAAGCGTCCTGACAGCACTCCACGCCAGCAAGGTTCGGGGGCGACCCACGAGAGCAGCGTTCGGGTCATGGTGGGGCGAGAGAGTCTGTCGAGTCCGATTGATCAGGTCGAGAGACGGCTGGGCCAAGCTAGGAATGCCATCAGCTGGGAGGCGTTGTGCCCGATGATCGGTTGACTTCATCCGAGTTCGCTGCACGAGTGCGAGCGCAGACCTGACGCCCTGAGGAGATCCCATGACCACGCCTGTCCGCTTCTGGCTCGATCCGCTCTGCCCGTTCTGCTGGACGACGTCGCTCTGGCTGCGCAAGGTGGCCCCGCACCGTGATCTCGCCATCTCGTGGCAGCCGGTCAGCCTGCTGGTGAAGAACGAGCTCACCGAGGAGAGCTCGTGGTACGAGGTCGCTCGGCGGGCCTTCGCGATGCAGCGCGTCATGGAGTCGGTGCGGGCCACCGAGGGCGAGCAGGCTGTCGGCGAGTACTACCTCGAGCTCGGACGGCGCATCCATCACGACCGCTCCACCGACTTCGACATCGCCGATGCGCTCCGCTCGGCGGGGCTTCCCGAGTCGCACGCCGCGGCCTTCGACGATGAGTCGTTCGACGCCGAGGTGCTGCGTCGTCATCACGAGGGTCTTGCGCTCGTCGGTAACGACGTCGGTACGCCGATCATCTCGATCCCAGGGCTCGATGGGAACGAGGTCGGCATCTTCGGGCCGGTGATCACCGAGATCCCCGATCTCGATGCCTCGCTGGAGATCTGGGACGCGATGGTGACCCTCACCCGCCGACCCGAGTTCTTCGAACTCAAGCGGAGCCGGACCAGCGGCCCCAACCCCGGCCCGCGCCCGTAGACCCTCCTCCGCACATGCCCTGAGCAGGGCCGATCACGCGGGAGGCCTCTGCGTGCGTACATACGCCGCCGGCCCGGATGGTCCGCCGGCGCGACGAGGAGGTACGGCACATGTGGGTCTTCACCGAGACGGGTTTCGTGAGTGCGGTCGCGAGCGAGGACGACGCTCAGTGGCTGGTGGTGCGAGCACGCGACAGGCGCTCGCTCGAGCCGTTGGCGGCGCTCGACGGCGACCAGATCATCGTCGGGGCCGGCACCGACTACCCGTACCGACTGCTGTGCGAGCGTCCGACCTTCGCGTCCTGGCTCAGCACGCAGGCGAACGGGATCAGCTACACGAACTTCAAGGACCGCGTGCACACGACCCGAGGTGATGAGTTCGCCGACGCCCTCATGGACGTCTGGGGCGCCATGTGCTCCGTGACCGACGACGAAGGCCGCGGGTACTGAGATTCCCGCGTCACGCGGCGGCCCGGCCGGTGCGTCCTCCTCGTAGCAGCACCCGCAAGGAGGACGCCATGGAACCCACTGACATCGACCCAACGATCACCCGCTACGTCAGCGACTGGCTCGGCTCGCTCGGCGAGGAGGACGGACTCGAGCGACTCGAGGAACTCATTCCGCTCGATGACGACGAACAGGACGAGGACTCCCAGCGTCCCGATCTATCGGTTCTCGGCGATCTCGAACACGTCCTCGCGTACTCGAACGGTGGCGTCCGGACTTGGCTGCTGATCCCCCAGGCTGGATGGACGTGGAGCAAGATCCCGCTGAACGGTGCGTTGCTCGCGATCGACGACCACGGGGCTGCCTTCCGTGGAACGGTCGCTAGTTTCGCCG
>JBEBDM010000257.1:0-6509 GCA_041156905.1 Actinomycetota bacterium
CCGCCGGCTGCGCAAGAAGGCGGCCTTCTCCCATCTGCCGACGATGCCCGAGGAGCGGCTCGCCTCGGCGTACCTCTACTACGACGCCACCGTCGACGACTCCCGGCTCGTCATCACCGTCACACGCACCGCCGCCCGTCACGGCGCTGCGGTCGCCAACCGGTGTGCCGTGGTCGACCTGCTCAAGGACCCCTCGGGCGCCGTCACCGGTGCCGTGGTCGAGGCCGACGGGCGGCGCATCGACGTGCGCGCCTCGGTCGTGGTCAACGCTGCCGGCGTCTGGGCCGACACGATCCGCACCTTCGACGAGGGCACCGATCCCGACTCGATCCGTCCGGCCAAGGGCATCCACGTGACGGTCTCGTGGGAGAAGGTCCGCAACGACATCGCTGTCGTCATCCCCGTCCCGAAGGACAAGCGCAGCCTGTTCGTCGTGCCGTGGGGACCCCGACCCGACGGCACCTTCGAGCACACCTACATCGGCACGACCGACACCGACTACGACGGTCCGCTCGACGACCCGCAGTGCACCAAGGATGACATCGACTACGTGCTGCGGGCGCTCAACCACAGCATCACGACCGGGGTGACCACCGATGACATCACCGGCGTGTGGGCCGGCCTGCGCCCACTGGTGAAGGCCGCGTCGTCGGGCCGCACCGCAGACCTCTCCCGTCACCACAAGGTGAACACCAGCGACCACGGCGTCGTGAGCGTCACCGGCGGAAAGCTCACCACCTACCGCGAGATGGCCGAGGACACCGTCGACGCCGTCGCCGCCCGACTCGGCCGCTCCGACAAGTGCCGCACCCGTCGCCTGCCGCTCCTCGGTGCCGCCGGCTACCGCGAGCAGGAGCCCGGCTCCGCGGCCGCACACCTCGCCGACCGCTACGGGACGCTGGCGGCCGATGTCCGCGCCCTGGTCGACGCCCGTCCCGAACTCGGCGAGCCCCTGGTCCCGGGTCTGCCGTACCTTCGCGCCGAGGCCGTCTACTCCGTGCACCACGAGATGGCGCTCTCGCTCGACGACGTCCTCACCCGCCGAACCCGCGCCCGCCTGCTCGACCGTCCGGCGTCGATGGCGGCCGCACCCGATGTCGCCCGCCTGCTGGCCGCCGAGCTCGGATGGGACGACGCCGAGGTCGATCGTCAGGTCGCCGAGTTCGTCGCCTTGTGCGACGACGAGATCCGAGCCGGTCAGGTCTCGGAGAGCGCCGACGCGTAACGTCGGACCATGACGACCCGTCCGACTCCGCCGATCGAACTCACCGGCACCG
The DNA here is from genome assembly GCA_041156905.1 of Actinomycetota bacterium. Lineage (GTDB taxonomy): Bacteria > Actinomycetota > Acidimicrobiia > Acidimicrobiales > Ilumatobacteraceae > UBA668. Next base: position 1,278 of record JBEBDM010000257.1, read on the forward strand.
ACTCCCTGCTCGACGGGCCGGCCACGCTCCCGGACGGGCTGCTCGTCTCCCTGCGCGCCGCGTGCGAGGTCGTCGACGACATCACCGCCGTCGCCGACGCGAGCCGCGACTGGTGGCCACTGGCCATGCACTGGGCGCTGTCCGGACGAGTCCCCCGCCGGGCGGCCGTCGTCGCCCGCCCGTGTTCGACCGCCGAGGTCTCTGCCGTACTCGCCGCCTGCTCGGCAGCCGGTGTCGCCGTGACGCCGGCCGGTGGACGCAGCAGTGTGGTGGGTGGTGCCGCCCCTCTCGCCGGCGGCGTGCTGCTCGACCTCACCGCCCTGAGCGGCCTCGTCTCGGCCGATGCGGTGTCGGGTCTCGTCGAGGTCCGTGCGGGCACGTTCGGCCCCGACCTCGACGAGGCGCTCCGCCCTCACGGACTCACCGTGGGCCACTTCCCCCAGAGCCACGCCCTCGCCACGGTCGGGGGCTGGATCGGTCACCGCGGCGCCGGGCAGTACAGCACCCGCTACGGGAAGATCGAGGACATGGTCGCCGGCCTCGAGGTCGTCCTCGCCGATGGCACCGTCGTGCGCACCGGAGCGGGCCCGGCCGGGGCGCAGGGGCCTGATCTCACCCAGTTGTTCGTCGGCAGCGAGGGCACCCTCGGCGTCGTCACCACCGCCTGGCTGCGCGCCCACCCGCTCCCCGAGGCCGAGCGTCGCGCGGCCTACGCCCTCGCCACGCTCGACGACGGGCTCGAGGTCTGCCGACGCATCCTCCGGCGTGGTGCGACTCCCGCCGTGCTGCGCCTCTACGACGCCGCCGAGAGCGCCCGCGGTCAGGGCGCCGACGGTTCGTACTGCGTGCTCCTCGTCGTCGACGAGGGCGACCCGCTCGTCATCGACGCAGCGATGAGCGTGGTCGACGCGGAGGCCACTGCCCGCGCCGGGTCGCGTCGACTGCCGGACGATCTCGTCGAGAAGTGGATGCACCACCGCAACGACACGAGTGCCCTCCAGGCACTCACCCGCAAGGGGTACGTCGTCGACACGATGGAGATCGCCGGACCGTGGGCGGCACTGCCGACGATCGTCCGCGAGACAGAGGCGGCGATGCTCGCCGTCCCGCACGCACGGGCAGCGACCTGCCACTTGTCGCACAGCTACCTCGACGGCGCCTGTCTCTACTTCACCTTCGCGGCCACTCCGCCGGCCGGTGAGGTGGAAGCCACCTACGCCGCGCTCTGGGACGCCGGCCAGCGCGCTGTCCTCGCCCATGGCGGCAACCTCTCGCACCACCACGGGGTCGGCGCCAACCGGGCCCGGTTCATGGCCGAGGCCCTCGGCCCCTCGATGGAGGTGCTCCAGTCGGTGAAGGACGCCCTCGATCCCCGCGGGATCCTGAACCCCGGCAAACTCGGCCTGCGCGGTCCGCTCGGGCCTGTCGACCTCGGAGGAATCCAGATCCCGTGACCAGAGAGAACCTGTTCGACCGCGCCGCCCTGCGCCGTGGCGCATCCGTCACCCTCGTCTTCGCCGTGCCGTTCAGCATCGCATCACGGCTCGTGGCCGACCGCTCGGCCGACTCGCCGTGGACCTCGGTCCTGTGGCTGCTCGCCCTCGCCGGCTTCACCCTCGGCGCGGGTGTGGCCGCATGGACCCAGACCCGGGCGCTCCCCTTCCTGCACGGCATGGCCTGCGCGGGCGGCACCTACCTCGCCGTCCAGGCCGTGTTCGTGGTGGTCAAGCTCGTCCGGGGCAGCGAGGTCCGTTGGCTCGCCGTGTTCTTCACGTTCAGCGCCGTCCTCGTGGCCGGTGTGGTCGGAGGGGCGCTCGGCAGCGTGCTCCGCAAGCGGGGGCTCCTGCCGATGCACGAACGGAGCGGCACGGCACAGGGAGGGAACTCGTGAGCGTGCTCGTGATCGACGTCGGCACGTCGGGCCTGCGCGCTGGCGTGGTCCGCCCCGACGGGAGCATCGACGGCCTGCACCACCGGCCGTCCCCCCCGCAGAGCCCCTTCCCCGGCCTCGTCGAGTTCGACGCCCCGGCGATGGCGACCGCCGTCCTCGAGGTCGCCCATGCCGCGCTCGCCGACGCCGGACCCGTCGTGTCGGTCGGTGTCACCGCCCAGCGCGCCAGCACCGTCGTCTGGGATCGCGCCACGGGCGAACCGATCGGCCCGGGCCTCGGCTGGCAGGACCTGCGCACCGTGGTCCAGTGCATCATGGCCAAGGCCGAGCACGGACTCGCCCTCGCACCCAACCAGTCGGCCACGAAGATCGCCTGGCTCCTCGACAACGTGGCCGGCGCCCGCGACCGTGACCTCTGCTTCGGCACGGTCGACACGTGGATCGCGTGGATCCTGACCGGCGGACGGGTCCACGTCACCGACCGGTCGAACGCGGGCGTGACCGGGCTCATGCGACCCGACGGCTCGGGTTGGTCGTCGAGCACCTGCTCGGCCCTCGGCATCCCCGAGTCGATGCTGCCGACCCTCGTCGACACGTCGGGCCCGATCACCGAGGCCAGCGCACTCCCCGGCGCTCCCGTCCTCGCCGCCCTCGTCGGCGATCAGCAGGGCAGCCTGATCGGACAGTCGTGCGTCGCCCCCGGACAGGCCAAGGCCACCTTCGGCACCGGCGGCATGCTCGACATGGTCACCGGCCCCGTGGCACCGAACACCGCCGCACGGGCCGAGCACGGCACGTTCCCGATCGTGGCCTGGAGCCGCGCGGGTGAGATCACGTGGGGCACCGAGGCGATCATGCTCTCGGCGGGCACGAACGTCGAATGGCTGGTGAGCGATCTCGGCATCCTCGCCACGGCCGAGGAGAGCCATGCCGTCGCCTCGCTCTGCGACACCACCGACGGCGTGGTGTACGTCCCTGCGCTCATGGGACTCGGCACCCCGTACTGGGACTACGGCGCCCGCGGCACCCTCCTCGGCCTCACCCGGGGCTCGGGCCGTCCGCAGATCACCCGTGCCGTGCTCGAGGGCGTGGCCCAGCGTGGTGCCGACCTCGTGGAGGCGGCCGAGGCCGACGGGGGCCGGGAGATCCCGGTCCTGCGCGTCGACGGTGGGATGAGCCGCAACCCCACCTTCGTCCAGGCCCTCGCCGACGCCACCGGCCGTCGGGTGGAGGTGTCCCGCCACACGGAGGCCACGACCCTCGGCGCCGCCTACCTCGCCGGGCTCGCCACCGGCGTCTGGGCAGGGCTCGACGAGATCTCCGACGCCTGGCAGCCCAGCGCCGTGGTCGACCCCGTGGGCCCCTCGGGCCGCGACCGGTGGCGCACCGCCGTACAGAGGTCACAGGGCTGGATACCCGACCTGTCGGCTCTGGACTTCTAGAATTGGAGAGTCTGCCTCCGGTTGGGAAACATGGAGGCTGGTCTGCCCCGAAAGGATCACCCCGCGTGAACACCCAACTGACGCACGCCGCGGCGTCGACGATGCCCCCGCTCAAGCCGACGGCCGAGGATCTCGTCCTGCTCGCCGGGGCGCAGGAGGCCGAGCTGGCCGCCCGCGACCTGTACGACGCCGGGATCGCCGCGGCCAGCTGGACCGAGGAGCAGGCCACCCTCATGGTCGCCCTGCGCGAGTCGCACGAGGCCTACGCCCAGTCGCTGAGCGCCATGCTCGGCGTCAAGGGCTCGGGCGTCGCCAGCGCCGACATCACCGCCGCCAACGAGGTCGGTATGAGCAGCAGCGACGCAGCCGCCGTGCTCGCCGCCGCCCAGGCCCTCGAGGCCACGCTCGTCGCCGCCCACCTCGGCTTCCTCGCCCAGCTCGAGGCGATCGACGCAGCCGCTCTCGTCTCCTCGATCCTGATGGCCGAGGGCCGTCACGGAACCGCCCTCGCCGACCTCGCCGGCGCCACCGACCTCGCCACCCTCCTCGGCGCACAGGCCTGATCCCGATGGACCAGAACATGACCCACACCTCCCGCACCCTCGACCGTCGCAGCCTGCTGCGCATCGGTGGTCTCAGCATCACCACCGCCGCCCTCGTCGCTGCCTGCGGCGGCCAGACCGAGGTCGGCGAGCTCGGCCGCGTCGGTAACGGCGAGCCGAACCCCGCTCTCCCTGACGCCACCGTCGACGATGCCGCTCGGTTCCGCACCTCGGCCTCGGTCGAGACCTCGATCGGCAACGCCCTCGAGACGATGCTCGCCAAGGGCTGGCTCGACGCCCACGCCGACAAGGTCGCCGCCTTCGTCGAGCACCACCGCGCCGCGGCCGAGGCGTGCAACGCCATGGCTGCCGAGGTCGGTGGCGAGGCCTGGACCTGCGGGAACCCACGCCTCGACAGCGCCTACATCGACGTGGTCATCGAGCGCATCGAGAACGGTGCCGAAGCCACGGACAACGCCGCGGCGATCGAGCCCAGCGACGACCCGGCCCGCGATGCCGCCAACCTCATGTGGGCGCTCGAGGAGCTGTCGGCGGAGACCTGCCAGGCGATGGTCGCCCAGGTGATGACCGCCGCCCAGCGAGTGACCCTGATGGAGCTCGGTGTGCGCTCGGGCCGTCAGGCTGCTGCCACCGCCCTGGCGATCCACCCCGGCGGGTACCTGCCGAACGGCGCCGTGATCGAGACCCCGGCCGAGGGCGACGCCCCCGCACAGACCCCGATCCCGCTGCCGGTCGCGCTCCCGAGCACCTTCGGAGCGCTCGGCGCGATCACCTACATCGGCGGCAAGGGCGACGAGAACGGCGTGCGCCTGAAGGTCAACTTCGAGACGCCGAGCCTCAACTCGATCGTCTACTCGTTCGACACCTGCTCCTGAGCCGCTACCCTGCCCACGGTGGTGAGTCGGTCGGGTGACCGCGGCGCGGCCTGACCGCGTCGAGGAAAGTCGGGACTCCACAGGGCAGGGTGCTGGCGAGAGCCAGGTCGGGGCGACCTGACGGACGACAACAGAGAGAGACCGCCGATGGGCCAGCGTGCTGGTCACAGGTGAGGGTGAAACGGTGCGGTAAGAGCGCACCAGCGTGCGGGGCGACTCGTACGGCTCGGTCATACCGCCCGGAGCAAGGCCAAGCAGAGAGCACGGACGGCCCGTCCGCCCCTCGGGGCACTCTCGGGTAGGCCGCACAGATGGATGGTCACCGGCGCCTCCGGCGTCACAGGATCCCGCTTACAGACCGACTCACCACCACATCACTGCGGCGCACGACGACTCAGGTCAGGGCGTCGACCACGGGGTGATGTTGAACGCCGCGAGCGAGGGGCCCCGCTCGCGTCGCA
>JBEBDM010000258.1:0-5666 GCA_041156905.1 Actinomycetota bacterium
CCACGAGGATGTCGCCGGCCCGGAGTTCGGCGTCGCTCTCGTGCCAGCGACGCACGCCCTCGTCCTCGCGCACACCGAGCACGTGGACGTCGGGGCACTTGTCGGCCAGCGCGCGCAGCGAAAGTCCCTCGGCGTGCGAGTCGGCGCCGACCTCGACCTCCTCGACGCGTAGCTCCGAGCCGGCGATCGGGAGGACTCCGAGCACCTCCGCGTCGAGCGCGGTGGCAGCGAGGCTCGCACCGGCGCTCTCGTAGACGGGAACGACGTGGCTCGCCCCGGCGCGCATCATCCGGTCGCGCCACGACGAGTCGCTGGCGCGGGCGACGACGCGCAGGGTCGGGGAGAGCGTCCGGGCGGTGAGCGCGACCACGGCGTTCGACGGATCGTCGAGGGCCGTGATGAGGGCAGCGGCTCGACTCGCCCCCGCCGTGCGCAGGACCGCGGCGTCACGCGCGTCACCGTGGAGGAACACGGCCCCCGCAGCGTCGACGGCATCCTGTTCGGAGACGTCGGTATCGATCACGACGCACTGCCGTCCGCCGCGGACGCTGGCGTCGACGGCGGCCCGACCGACGCGTCCGAAACCGACGACGATGACGTGGTCCTCCAAGTGCTCACGCATCTTGGCCCTCCTCTTCTCGCGGTAGACCGCGCTGACCTCTCCCGACACGAACAGGGCGGTGAGACTCGCCGACGAGTACACGAACACCGTGAACCCGGCGAGGATGACGATCATCGTCCAGATCCGGCCACCCTGGGTCAGCGGCAGGACCTCGTTGAAGCCGACCTGCCCCATCGTGATCACCGACATGTAGACGGAGTCGAACCAGGTCCATCCCTCGATCACGACGTAGCCGGCCGACGCCAGCACGATCGCGACGGCAGCGGTGTTGACCGGCCCGCGCAGTCTCCGGGCCACGAGGCGTAGCACCGCTCCGTACATGACCCCAGAGTACGCCTCGCGAGTACGGTGACCGTCGTGGAAACGTCCGTGCGCTCCGACCTCGCCGAGGCCTACGAGCTGGCGCTCGGTCACGTGGCTGCTCCGGGTGCGTTCTTCACGGCAGATCGTCGGGTTCGCATCGCCGAGGCCGCGATCGCCGCGTACCTCGACGCCGAGCCGGGCCCGCCGTGGGTGCGTCCGTACGGCGACCTGCCTCTCGACGTCGCCCATCGCCTCGGACGACATGCAGCGACGATCACCGCCGAGTGGTACGAGCAGGTCGTGACCGAGGGTCTGCACCCGTTGGAGTGGGTCGAGATCGTCGGTGTCGTCGTGGCGGCGCTCCCGCCCGTCGCATTCGCTCGCGCTGCCGGTCTCCCGCTCCCTGATCTTCCTGCGCCACGCTCAGGTGCCCCCCACGGCCGCGAGGCGGCCGAGCTCGCACCGGCCCGGCTCAACTTCGTCCCGGTCGCTGCGCCGGCCGATGAGACCGCTGCAGTGGTGCAGGCCCTGAGCGCCCTGCCCGACGAGTGGGACAACCTGTGGCGTATGGCCGGGGCCCAGTACATGAGCGACCGTCAGATGGACGATCCGCTCTGGAACCGCGGCACCCTCAGCCGCCCGCAGATGGAACTGGTGGCGGCTCGTTTGGCCACACTCCGCGACTGCGTCTTTTGAACGGCCAGTCACACAGGCATGCTCAGTTGGAGCAGCCACGAGGACGGGACACCGGCCGACCTGACCGCCGTCAGCGAGGGTTCCGGTGATGCCGGCCTGCCCTTCGGTGCCGAACTGCGCGCCTTCGCCGAGGCGATCGCTGGCTGGGACGACGCGGCGCTCGAGCAGGCACGCGCCGCACTCGTCGCGGCCACCGACGAACGCTTCATGCTCGACGCCGCCGCCGTGGCCGCGAACTTCGAGATGATGACCCGCGTCGCCGACGGGACCGGCTCACTCCTGCGCTGACCCCCCACGATCTCGGTACGAATAGTTCCGGAATCCGGGACGATCTGCGCCGAGATCGGTGGGGTTACTCGGGGTCGGGGTCGGGGTCGGGGTTGTCGTCGCGCTGGTCCTGGAGGAACTTCTCGAACTCCTCGGCGAGGGACTCGGCGGTCGGGATGGCCGCCTCGATCCGTCGGTCGTAGTCACGCTCGAGCATGCCGACGTAGGCGCGGGCGTCATCGTCCTCGGCCACGGCCTCGTCGTGGAGTTCGCGCCAGCGGATGATCTCGTCGGCGAGGTCGGCGTGCAGGGTGGGCACTCCGAGGACGTGCTCGAGGTGCTGGAGGAGCGCGGCCGACGAACGCGGGTGCTTGGCGTGCCCGAGGTAGTGGGGGACACCGACACGGAGCGATACGGCCGGGATGCCGGCCCGGTCGAGGCGGTCCTGGAGGACGCCGACGAGGCCGGTGACGCCCTGGTACCGCGGGCGGGAGAGTCCGAGCGCCGCCACGAGGCCGTCGTTGGTGCTGCTGCCCACCACGAGTGGGGCGCGGGTGTGCGGCACCGGCTCGGGAGCAGCGCCCACTGTGACGACGGCCTCGCACCCGAGGGTGCGCGCCACTTCGATGATCGCGTCGGCGTAGGTCACGTAGCGAAGGTGGGGCTCCACGCCGGTGAGCAGCACGAGGTCGTGTGCTCCCGTGCGTCGCACGACCAGGAAGTCGTTCGAGGGCCAGACGACCTGCTGATCGCCGTCCTCGTCGAGTTCCATCTGCGGCCGCTCTTGCGTGAAGTCGTAGAACGGGTCAGGGTCGATCTGGCCGACCACCACGGCGTCGTCGCCAGCGAGGATGTCGATGGCGTCGGTCGCGACCTCGGCCGTGTCGAACAGGCCGCGCAAGGCCAGCACCATCACCGGACTGTTCAACAGACCGATCTCGTCGTGGGCCAGCGTCAGGACGTTCACCGCAGGGCGTCCACCACGTGGTCGATGCACGCCGTGAGGCGAGCGACGTCGTCGGGATCGACGGCCGGGAACATGCCGACGCGCAACTGGTTGCGGCCGAGCTTGCGATAGCTGTCGGTGTCGACGATCCCGTTGGCGCGCAGTGCGGTGTTGATGTCGGCCGCGGCGACACCCTCGAGGTCGATGGTGCCGACGACGCTGCTGCGCTGCATCGGATCGGCGACGAACGGCGAGGCGTACGAGCTCGCCTCGGCCCATCTGTAGAGGTGCGCAGCACTCTGTCGCGAACGCTCGACGCACCAGTCGAGACCGCCGTTGGCGAGCATCCAGCGGATCTGCTCGTCGAGCAGCACGAGGGTGGCGAGGGCGGGTGTGTTGTAGGTCTGGTTGGCGACCGAGTTGTCGAGGGCGATCAGCAGGTCGAGCGAGGCAGGGCGCCAGCGCGAGGAGTTGCCGATCTCCCGGATCCGCTCGATGGCAGCCGGGGAGCAGGCGGCGAGCCACAGGCCACCGTCACCGGCGAAGCACTTCTGGGGAGCGAAGTAGTACACGTCGACCTCGTCGGGCATCCACGGCAGACCACCCGCGGCCGACGTGGCGTCGACCACGACGAGGGCGTCGCCCTCCGGTCGGCAGAGGTGCATCGAGACGCCGGTCGATGTCTCGTTGTGGGTGAGTGCGACGAGGTCGACCCCGGCGGTCACCGACTGGACGGTCGGGTGGGTGCCGGGCTGGCTCGACACGACGACGGGTTCGCCGAGATGCGGAGCGGCCGCACACGCCTCAGCGAACTTCGAGGAGAACTCGCCGAACACGTAGTGCTCGCTGCGCTCACGCACGAGTCCGAACGTGGCGACGTCCCAGAACACCGTCGAGCCACCGTTGCCCATCACGATCTCCCAGTCCTTCGGGAGCCCGAACAGGTCGACGAGGCCGGAGCGCACCGAGCCGACGAGGTTCTTGACCGGCGCCTGGCGGTGGGAGGTGCCAAGGATCCGACCGTTGGCCGCGACGAGAGCGGCCGCCTGTTCGTCGCGCACCTTCGACGGACCGCACCCGAACCGCCCGTCGGCCGGCAGCAGCTCGGAGGGGATGGTGATGGTCATCGGATCAGCGGTCACGGCCCCAGTCTGACGGCTCGCGCGCCTGATGCGACAGGGAATTCCGGTCGGCCAGCCCGACGGTGGCCAGTAGGCTCAGATGACGTGAACCGCACTTCTGCACGCCTCGCCGCCATCGCCGAATCCGCCACCCTCGCCGTCGACGCGAAGGCCAAGGCGCTCAAGGCCAAGGGCGAGAACGTCATCGGCTTCGGTGCCGGTGAGCCCGACTTCCCGACCCCGGAGAACATCGTCGAGGCCGCCGTGCGAGCCTGTCGCGACCCGAAGATGCACAAGTACACGCCGGCCGCCGGTCTGCCCGAGCTCCGTGAGGCGATCGCGGCCAAGACCCTGCGCGACAGCGGCTTCTCCTGCACCGCCAACCAGGTGCTCGTCACCAGCGGTGGCAAGCACGCCGTGTTCACGGCGTTCGCCGCCCTGTGCGATCCGGGCGACGAGGTCATCTGCCCTGCGCCGTACTGGACGACCTACCCCGAGGCCATCGTCCTCGCCGGTGGCGTGCCGGTGGTGGTCGACACCGACGAGACCACGGGCTTCAAGGTCACCGTCGAGCAGCTCGACGCCGCTCTCACCCCGCGCACCAAGGTCCTGCTCTTCGTGAGCCCCGACAACCCGAGCGGTGCGATCTACTCGCCCGAGGAGGTCGAGGCGATCGGTCGTTGGGCCGTCGAGAAGGGCGTGTGGGTGCTCACCGACGAGATCTACGAGCACCTGGTGTACGGCAACAACCGCTTCGTCAGCATGCCGACGGTCGTCCCCGGCCTCGCCGACCAGTGCGTGATCGTCAACGGTGTCGCCAAGACCTACGCCATGACCGGCTGGCGCGTGGGCTGGATGATCGGACCGTCCGACGTGATGAAGGCAGCGATCAACTTCCAGTCGCACAGCACCTCGAACGTCTCGAACGTCGCCCAGATCGCCGCCCTCGAGGCCGTGCAGGGCGACCTCTCGGCAGTGGCCATGATGCGCGAGGCCTTCCAGCGTCGCTCGATCACGATGCACCGGATGATCAACGACATCCCGGGTGTCTCGGCCATCGAGCCGCAGGGTGCGTTCTACTGCTACCCGAACGTGAAGAGCCTGCTCGGTCGCCCGCTCGGCCCGAACGGCACCGTCAGCAACTCGACCCTCGAACTCGCCGACGCGATCCTCGGTGAGGCCAAGGTCGCCTTCGTCCCGGGTGAGGCCTTCGGCACCCCCGGCTATGCGCGCTTCAGCTTCGCGATGGCCGACGCCGACATGGAGGAAGGCATCCGCCGGATCCACGAGTGGGTCACGGCCTGACGTGGCCGACCGGTTCGGGTTCGACTCGATCTCGCTCGACTGGCTCGCCGCCAAGCCGGGCGCCAAGTGGCACCGTCACCCCGGGCTGCTGAACGCCTGGGTGGCCGACATGGACTACCCGCCGCCGCCGGTGGTGGTCGACGCGCTACGCGCACTGCTCGACGGCGGTGACCTCGGCTACCCCGATCACCTTCCGGGACCGTCGGGCGCAGCGGCTGCCTGGAGCGCTCGGTGCGGGCGCCTCTACGGATGGACCCCGCCGTTGGAGGAGTGCCGCGAACTCAACGATGTCACCCAGGGTATCCAGATCGTCCTCGACCACTTCACCATCCCGGGCGACGGGGTGCTGGTGTACCAGCCGTCGTACCCGCCGTTCCTCCGCAGTGTCGAGGACGCTGGCCGGGTC
>JBEBDM010000259.1:0-8839 GCA_041156905.1 Actinomycetota bacterium
ATGGTCGACGAGCGCGTTCCCCACGGTGCCGCCGCCCCCCGTGACCACGTGGAGGTGCTCGGCCGGCAGACCGCACTCGCCGATGAGCAGGTCGGCCAGCTCGATCGAGCTGAACGGCGTCTGGCTGGCGGGCTTGAGCACCACGGGGCACCCGGCGGCGATCGCCGGTCCGAGCTTGTGGGCCACGAGGTTGAGCGGGAAGTTGAACGGGGCGATGGCACCCACGACACCGATCGGGACGCGCATCGTGAAGCCGAGCTTGCCCTCACCGGCCGGGATCGCGTCGAGCGGAACCACGTCGCCCGAGAGGGTGCGCGCCTCGGCAGCCGCGAACTGGAAGGTGCCGACGGCCCGCTCGGCCTCGACCCGGGCGGTCTTGATCGGCTTCGCCGCTTCACGGGCGATGATCTCGGCGAACTCGTCCCGGCGTGCCGCCAGGCGCGCCGCGGCTCGATCGAGGATCTCGGCCCTCTTCCACAGCGGGAGCGGGTTCGAGCGCAGGGCTGCGGCGGCCGACCGGACGGCGTTGTCGACGTCGACGGCGGTCATCGCCGGGATCTCGCCGATGACGGAGTCGTCGTAGGGACTGCGGACGATGATCATGTCGCTCATCCGAACGACGATACTTGACCGATGCCGATCCTCGATGTGCCGCCCCGCCACCCGTACCTCGACTGGGACGGCCCGATCCCGTTCGCCCACCGGGGTGGAGCGAGCGACGCCCCCGAGAACACCATGCCGGCCTTCGAGTACGCGGTCGACCTCGGCTATCGCTACATCGAGACCGACGTGCAGGTCACGTCCGACGGGGTGCTCGTGGCGTTCCACGACGACGACCTGAAGCGCACCTGCGGTCGCGACGGCCGGATCAGCCGGCTCCCGTGGTCGGAGGTGCGCACGGCCCTCGTCGACGGGCGAGCACCGGTGCCGCTCCTCGACGACCTCCTCGGGACGTGGCCCGAGCTGCGGGTGAACATCGACTGCAAGTCGGACGCCGCTGTCGAGGCGCTGGTCGCGGCCCTGCGGCGACACGATGCACTCGACCGGGTCTGCGTCGGCGCCTTCGATGACCGCCGGCTGCGCCGCCTCCGCCGAGAGCTCGGCGACGGGCTGTGCACCTCGCTCGGGCCGGTGGCCGTGGCCTCGATGCGCTTCGGTCCGCGCCCCCGTCCGAGAGGACTCGCCGCCCAGGTCCCCGTCGCGCAGGGTCCTCTCACCGTCACGAATGCGGCATTCGTCGAGCGCTGCCACGAACTCGGGATCGCCGTCCATGTCTGGACCATCGACGACCCGAACGAGATGGGCCGCCTGCTCGACCTCGGGGTCGACGGGATCATGACCGACCGACCGCAGGTGCTGCGCGAGGTCTTCGAGTCCCGGGGGCTCTGGAGTTGAGCGGGGTGCAGGCACCGTTCTCGACGGCGCGGGCTCCGCGCCACATGGTCGCCACCGCCGATCAACTCGCAACCCAGGCCGGCCTCACCGTGCTCGCACTCGGCGGCAACGCCGTCGACGCGGCGATCGCCGCCAACGCGGCCATCGCCGTGACGGGGCCACACCTCTGCGGGATGGGCGGCGACCTGTTCGCACTCGTGCACGTCGGTGGTGAGGTGCACTGCCTCAACGCGAGCGGCAGGGCGGGGTCGGGGTCCGATCCGGCCGCTCTGCGGGCCGGGGGGAACAGGACCATGCCGTTCCGCCACGACATCCGCACGGTCACGGTGCCCGGATGCGTCGACGGATGGCAGGCCCTGCACGAGCGCTTCGGCTCGATGCCACTCGACGTCGTCCTCGCCCCGGCGATCGCGCTCGCCGAGCACGGATTCCCGGCCAGTCCGCTGCTCGTGGGCTCGCTCGCGCGTGTCGACGAACGGGCTCGCGCTGCACCCCACGTGCTCGCCAAGCAGGCACGCCGTCCCGGGCGCCGCGTCGTCCGGCACGGGGTCGCCGCGGCACTTCGTGAGATCGCTGCAGGAGGACGCGACGCCTTCTACCTCGGCGCGTTCGGAGACGGACTGCGAGCGCTGGGTGACGGCCTGTACTCGGCCGACGACCTCGCCCGACGTGGCACCGACTGGGTGCGCCCTCTCCGACGGGCGGCATGGGGTGTCGACCTCTGGACGGTTCCGCCGAACTCGCAGGGCTACCTCACGCTCGGGGCCTCCGTCCTCGCCGAACGGGTGGGACTCCCCGACGACCCCGGATCGGAGCACTGGGCACACGTCCTCGTCGAGGCGGCCAAGAGTGCAGGCCACGACCGACCCGACGTGCTCCACCAGGCCGCCGACGGCGACGCCCTGCTCGACTCGATCGCGCGTCGTGAGGTCTCGACCGAGATCGCATCCGACCTCGGCGTGCGGACGCGCCAGGGTGACACGACCTACCTGTGCACCGTGGACGGGAACGGGATGGGCGTGTCGCTGATCCAGTCGAATGCTTCCGGGTTCGGGTCCTGGCTCGTGGAGCCGACCACCGGGATCAATCTCCACAACCGCGGCCTCGGGTTCTCGCTCGACGAGGGCCATCCGGCGCTGCTCGCCCCCGGCGCGCGCCCGCCGCACACACTGTCGCCGGCGCTCGCGACGAGGTCGAGCGACCTCGTCTCGGTGTTCGGGACGATGGGCGGCGACGCCCAGCCGCAGATCCTCCTCCAGCTCGCTGCTCGCCTCTTCGCACACGGCGAGTCGCCGGCAGCCGCGATCCACGCACCGCGATGGGTCCTCGACGGGGAGTCGACGGGGTTCGACACATGGACCAGTGAGGCCGGGCCACACATCCTGCTCGAGGGGCACTGCCCCAGCGACTGGGACGCCGGGTTGACGGCGCGCGGTCACCGCGTCCAGCGGATCGCCCCGTACGACAGTTCGTTCGGTCATGCGCAGTGCATCGTGCGTGACAGCGAGGGCTTCTGGGCGGGTGCCGCAGACCCGCGTGGTCGCGTCGCGAGCGCGGCCGGTGCCTAGCGTGTCGACGATGTCCTCGCTCCTGGTCCTCGACGCCACCCACCCTGACGGCCACCGATACGACATCCTCATCGACGCAGGGCGCATCACCGCCATCGTTCCGTGTGGCGAGGGCCGCAACATGGCCCGGGAAGGTGCCGAGGTCGTGGAGGCCAACGGCCGACTCGTCCTGCCGGCGATGGCCGAGGTCCATGCCCACCTCGACAAGGCGTTCCTCAGCGAGCTCGTGCCCAATCCCACCGGCGACCTCATGGGAGCGATCCTCGCGATGGAGGCCCATCGTCACCTCCTTGGTCCGGAGGAGACCGCCGTCCGCGCCGAGCGGGCCGCCCGGCTGATCGCCGCCAACGGGGCCACCGCGATCCGGACTCACGCTGATCTCACTGCCGAGAACGGCCTCTCGTCGGTCGAGGTCCTGGTCGACCTACGCGACCGACTCCGTTCCGAGGGCCTCGTCGACATGCAGGTCGTCGCACTCTGCGGATGGCCCGTGGCGGACGGATCGAGCGCCGCCGACGAGCAGGTGGCTCTCCTCCGCTCGGCCATCGCCAAGGGTGTCGACCTCGTCGGAGGCTGCCCACACCTCGAGGACGACCACGATGCGGCGGTCGACGTGTTCATGGCCATCGCCGCCGACCACGGCCTGCCGGTCGACCTCCACATGGACGAGACGCTCGACCCGCGTCGCTTCGCCCTGCCCCGTCTCGCCGAGTGGGTCCTGCGTCATCGCCCGGGCGTCGGGGTCACCGCCAGCCACTGCGTGAGCCTCGGGATGCAGCCCGTCGAGGTCCAGACGCGCACCGCCGCACTCGTCGCCGAGGCCGGGATCAGCGTCGTCGCCCTTCCCAGCAGCAACCTGTTCCTCCAGGGACGCGACCACCAGCAGGGCATGCCACGGGCCCTCACCGCGGTGGCCGCGCTCGCCGACGCGGGTGTCACGGTCGCCGCCGGTGCCGACAACATCCAGGACCCGTTCAATCCCGTGGGCCGCGGAGACTGCCTCGAGACGGCGTCGCTGATGGTCATGGCCGGACATCGCCTCCCGGACGACGCCTACGAGTCGGTGTCCGGCGCGTCGAGGGCCGCCATGGGCCTCGAGCCCGTCCGCCTCGCGCCAGGCTCCCCTGCCGAGTTGCTCCTGCTCCCGGCGGCCAGCATTCGCGAGGCCGTCGCCTTCGGCCCTGCCGGACGCACCGTCATCCACGGTGGTCGCGTCGTGGCAGGTCGGTAACACGGCGTTCACGCGATCCGACCAACCGCGTCACGCGAGCGTCGTACCATCGCCGATGTGCCCGCTTCTCCCGGTCTCCGCCTGAACGACCGCCGTGTCGTCGTCACGGGCGGAGCACGCGGCATCGGAGCGGCGATCGTGGACACGTTCCGGGCGGAGGGCGCCGACGTCGTCGTGCTCGACGTGCAGGCCCCCGAGGTCGCGACCCGGTGGATCGACGTCGACCTCGCCGATCCGGAGGCGTCCCGTGCAGCAGCCACGGAGGCAGTCCAGCGACTGGGCGGGATCGACGTCCTCGTGAACAACGCGGGGATCCTGCGGATGGCCCCGCTCCTCGAGATCAGCGTCGACGACTGGGACCTGACGATGGACGTCAACGCCCGGTCGATGCTCGTCACCACCCAGGTGGCCGCACGGGCGATGATCGGCGCCGGACACGGCGGCTCGATCGTCAACATGGCCTCCATGGGAGGGCGCGTCGGATCGCCCGGACAGGCCCATTACGCCGCTTCCAAGGCAGCCGTCATGGCGCTCACCAGGGTGTCGGCGATGGAACTCGGTGCACACGGGATCCGGGTCAACTGCCTGTGTCCCGGGTACGTGCTCACGGAGATGGGCGCCGACACCCGCACCCCGGAGATGGTGGCCGGGTGGTCGTCACTCTCCCCTCTCGGTCGCTGCGCCGAACCCGATGACGTCGCCCGGATGGCGCTCTTCCTCGCCAGCGACGACTCGGCCTACTGCACGGGCCAGGCCCTCGACGTCAGCGGTGGGATGGTGATGCCATGACCACGTCCCTTACCCGCCAGCGTCCGCCGATCGGCACGGATTTGACGAACTGTCAGCCAGCGACGGAGCGCCGGTGGCGCGCGAACTATGGTGACGTCGATGAGTGACCAGGCCTCCGCTCCTGCGCTGCGCTTCGACGGGGTGTCGATGGTGTACCCCGACGGAACCCACGCCCTCAGCCAGACCTCCTTCGACGTCCGCCCCGGTGAGTTCGTCACCGTCGTCGGCCCCTCCGGTTGCGGCAAGAGCACGCTGCTGAAGATCGCCAGCGGACTCCACGATCCCACCACCGGCTCGGTGAGCGTCGACCGGAGCAAGGTCGGCTACGTCTTCCAGGACGCCACCCTGCTGCAGTGGCGAACGGTCCAGCGCAACGTCGAGTTGCTCGCCGAGCTCGAGGGTGTCCCCAAGGCCGAGCGAGCCCGCCGAGCGGCGGCGGCCATCGACCTCGTCGGTCTGAAGGGTTTCGAGAGCAAGTACCCCAAGCAGCTCTCGGGCGGCATGAAGATGCGTGCCTCGCTCGCCCGCACCCTCGTGCTCGACCCGAGCGTGTTCCTCTTCGACGAACCGTTCGGGGCGGTGGACGAGATCACCCGCGAGCGCCTCAACGACGAGGTCATCTCGCTGTTCGAGCGTCAGCGCTTCGCCGGACTGTTCATCACCCACTCCATCAGCGAGGCGGTGTTCCTGAGCACTCGGGTGCTCGTGATGAGCGCCCGCCCCGGCCGGATCATCGCCGAGGTGGCGATCCCGTTCCCCTACCCGCGTTCTCCCGAGCTGCGGTTCGAGCCCGAGTTCGCCCGCCTGTGCGGCGAACTGTCCCACGCCCTGCGCGACGCACACGCCGAGGCCCACGCATGAGCAACGCCGAACTCACCACCCTCGCCGCCGATGCCGCGCTCGTCCAGGGCACGGCCGTCGCGATCGACGACTCGCTCGTGCCCGAACAGCGCGACGCCAAGCACTTCCAGGTCAGCAAGTACGTCGGCCCGTTCATCATCTTCCTGCTCTTCCTCGGGTTCTGGGAGTACATGCACCGCGACGGCATGCGGCGCCTGCTCGACAAGAACCCGGCGCTGATGCCCTCGCCCGCGACCGTGATCGACAAGGCCTTCGGTGACTCCATCGTCCGCGGGCAGCTCCTCGAAGGACTCGGCTGGACCACGTACGCGGCATTCGTCGGTCTCGGGATCACGATCGTCATCGGCATCCTGCTCGCCGTGTTCATGGCCCAGGCCGTGTGGGCAGAGCGTTCGATCTACCCGTATCTCGTCGCTCTGCAGGCCACGCCCGTGCTGGCGATCGTCCCGATCATCTACTCGGTGTTCGGTGGCGGCATGAGTTCGCGCATCTACGTGTGCGTGATGATCTCGGTCTTCCCGATCGTGACCAACACACTCTTCGGCCTCACCTCGGTCGACGCCGCCCAGCACGACCTGTTCACCCTGCGCAAGGCCAGCCGTGCCACCCGCCTCTTCAAGTTGCAGTTTCCCGCAGCGATGCCGGCGATCTTCACCGGCTTCCGCATCTCGGCCGGTCTCTCCGTGATCGGAGCGATCGTCGGTGAGCAGTTCTTCCGCCAGGGCCAGAAGCCCGGTATCGGCATCATCATGGAGCAGTTCCGCCAGAAGCTCCGCTACCCCGCCATGTACGGAGGCCTGCTCGTCGCCGCGGCCCTCGGAATCGCGGTCTTCTTCGTCTTCAGCTGGATCGGACGCCTGGTCGTCGGCCATTGGCACGAGGCCACCCGTCGGGGCAGCTGAACGAGATCCCACCCAACCCGAGCCTTCGGGCTCCCGACCAGCGTGAACACCCAAACCAAGGAGCACCACATGCAACACCGCAGCCGCACGCTGCTGGCCGCAGCGGTCGTCTCGGCTCTCGCCCTCGCCGCCTGCGGCGACGACGAGACCACTGAGTCGACCTCGGCCGAGACCACTGCAGCCGTCGTCGAGACGACCGCAGCCGTCACCGAGACCACCGGAGCCGAGGTCACCGAGACCACTGCCGGCGAGGGCGCCACGTCGCTCGCGGGCATCTGCCCCGACACCGTGGTCATCCAGACGGACTGGATGCCCGAGGCCGAGCACGGCTTCCTCTACAACCTGGTCGGCGACGGCTACGAGATGGACGCCGACAAGGCCTATGTGACGGGCCCGCTCGTCGCTGGCGGCGTCGACACCGGCGTCAAGCTCCAGATCCGCTCGGGCGGTCTGCCCCAGCAGTTCAGCCCCGTCACCCAGATCATGTACAACGACCCCGACATCCTCGCCGGCTTCGTGTACACCGACGAGGCGATCCAGTTCTCGGGCAGCGAGTTCCCGACCGTCGCCGTCATGTCGGGCTTCGAGAAGAACCCGCAGATGATCATGTGGGACCCGGCCACCTACCCTGACGTGAAGGGCATCGCCGACCTCGGCGCCGCCGGCGTCACGGTGCGCTACTTCGGTGGCGCCGCCTACATGGACTTCCTCACCGCCACGGGCGTCCTGAGCCCCGAGCAGGTCGACGGCTCGTACACCGGCGACCCGTCGCTGTTCGTCGCCGACGAGGGCAAGGCTGCCCAGCAGGGCTTCGGCTCGGCCGAGCCGTACGCCTACGAGGTCGAGATCGAGTCGTGGCTGAAGCCGGTCGCCTATGAGTACATCAACGACATCGGCTGGGAGAACTACGCCCAGTCGATCGCGACCAAGCCGGAGAACATCGAGACCTACCGTGACTGCTTCGCGGCCCTCGTCCCGATGATCCAGCAGTCGTCGGTCGACTACCTCACCGATCCGAGCCACGGCAACAAGGTGATCCTCGACGCCGTCGCCTCCTTCGGCGAGGCCTTCGGCTGGGCCTACTCGCAGGGCAACGCCGACTTCGGCGTGCAGGCGATCCTCGCTGACGGCCTCCAGGCCAACGGCACCGATGGCGTGCTCGGCTCGTTCGACCTCGAGCGTGTCGCCGGTCTCATCGAGATCGCCATCCCGGTGTACCAGGCCCAGGGCGCCACGCCCAAGGAGGGCCTCGTCCCCGAGGACATCGTGACCAACGAGTTCATCGACCCGTCGATCAGCCTCTGATCGACGACACCACTGGTCCACGGACCGGGAAGGGGGCGCCGGAGCGATCCGGCGCCCCCTTTCGCGTCCAGGATCCTGTGCCGGAGGTCAGGCGCCGTAGGCGCAGATGTCGAAGGCGTAACCATCGGGACACGCCATATTGGCGATCGCCCCGTATGCCTCGCGGCGCACCGGTCGGAGCAGGGTCGCCCCTGCCGCGACCAGTCGTTCGACCTCGGCCTCGAGGTCGGAGGCGGCACAGCTCAGGTCGAGGTGCACCCCTCCCGGGCGCACCTCGCCGCGCTGGAAGCCCAACCGACCATGGACGGCCCCACCGGACACGACGACCCAGCGCCCCTCGTCCTCGCGCTCGGTGACGTCCGCGGCGAGTGCCGTGCACCAGAAGCGGGCCGATGCGTCGGGCTCGGGGACGTCGAAGGTGACGAGGTCGGTATGGACGAGCGCCACGGTCAGGCCCCGGCGAGCGACAGGACGACCTGCAGGAGCACGTCGGCACCCGCCGTGACGTCGACGGGGGACGTGAACTCGGCGATGTTGTGCGAGAGGCCGTTCACGCTCGGGACGAAGATCATCGACGTCGGACAACGTCGCGCGAGCATCTGGGCGTCGTGTCCTGCCCCACTCGGCATCCGGCGGGTGGAGTGACCGAGGCGCTGCGCGGTCTGCTCGACGAGGTCGATCATCGCCGGGTCGAACTCGACCGGCTCGAAGCGGGCGAGGGTCCGGCGCTCGATCGTCACGCCTTCCGCAGCCGCAAGTGTCTCGCAGGCCTCGGCGACCGTGGCCTC